>DATEEB010000020.1:0-2254 GCA_035281345.1 Rhizomicrobium sp.
GGTTGAGGTAGAGGCCATGGCGTAAGAGGTATGCACCCGCCCGGTCTTGGCGTTGATATAGGTGGGCAAAGCGTCGGTGTAGGTGCCCCTGAGCTTCGCCAACCCGCGCCATTCCAGCACCTTTTTGGCAATGGGATGGCCCTGCACCGCCACATCTTCCAGCACATCGCTGTCGGTGGACCAAGCGCCGGTCTTGGTCTTGCGCCCGCCTTCGATCTTCATCCGGTCGAACAATATCTCGCCCAACTGCTTGGGCGAGCCGATATTGAATTCTCCGCCCGCCAGCTTGTGGATGTCCTTTTCCAATCCGACTTGTTGCTTGGCAAAATCGTTGGACAATTTGCGCAACAGCTCCGGATCGATGCTGACCCCGGCACGCTCCATGTCGGCCAGAACCATCACCAGCGGCCGCTCCAATGTCTCATAGACACTGCGCTTGGATTTTTCGCGCAGTTGCGGCTTGAGCAGCATGTGCAGCCGCAAGGTGACATCGGCATCCTCGGCGGAATATTTGGTCGCCTCGGCCACCGGCACGCAATCGAAAGTCAGCTTGTCCTTGCCCTTGCCGGTGACTTCGCTGAAGGTGATGGGTGTGTGCAACAGATGCAGCTCGCTCAGTTCATCCATGCCATGGCCGTGCAGCCCGCCTTCCAGCACATAGGACATCAGCATTGTGTCATCGATGGGGTCCAGCCGGATGCCGCGCTGAAGAAAAATCAGCGCGTCATACTTCAGGTTCTGGCCGATCTTCAGGATGGAGTCGTCTTCCAGCAGCGGTTTTAGACGCGCCAGCACATCAGCTTCGGCCATCTGGACGATGGCTGTACTGCCATCCTGGGCCTGGGACAGATCCAGCGACAGCCCGTCGCCCTTGCGGTGGCCGCAGGGAATATAACAGGCCTCGCCCGGCGCGATCCCCAGCGACACGCCGCACAGATTGGCGGTCATGGGATCGAGCGAGGTGGTTTCGGTGTCCACGCAGACAAGACCCGCCGCCTGGGCGCGCGCGATCCACTGGTCCAGCACTTTGGCTGTGGTCACGGTGACATAGGCATCGTAATTGATCGGCGCGCGCAGGGCGGAAATATCCGCTGGTGTTTCGCCGGCGACTTCCGGCAATTCCGGCTTGGGCGGCAGCACATTGGCCACGGTCGGGGCGGCGGCGATGGCCTCGATATCCTCGACCTGGAAATGCGCCGCCACCCGGCGGGTGATGGTGCCGAACTCCATCGCCTTCAAAAAGGCGATCAGCTCCTTGCAATCGGGCTCATGCACCGCGAATTCGTCGGGTTTTTCCTTGAAGGGAACGTGCGCGTCCAGCGTCACCAGCTTCAAGGAAATGCGGGCATTTTCCGCATTCTCGATCAAAGTCTCGCGCCGCTTGGGCTGCTTGATCTCATTCACTTTGGCCAGCAGGGCCTCGATATCGCCATAGGCATTGATCAGCTCGGCGGCGGTCTTGATGCCGATGCCTCTGACGCCCGGCACATTGTCGGATGCATCGCCCGCCAGCGCCTGAACCTGCACCACCTTGTCGGGGGTGACGCCGAATTTCTCCAGTACTTCGGCGCTGGCCAGGCGGCGGTTCTTCATCGTGTCCAGCAATTCGACCTTGCCGTCCACCACCAGCTGCATCAGGTCTTTATCGGAGGAAATAATGGTGCAGCGGGCACCGGCCTCGCGCGCCAGCCGCGCATAAGTGGCGATCAGGTCGTCGGCCTCATAACCCTTCATCTCCACGCAACTGACGCCGAAGGCGCGGGTGGCGTCGCGCACCAGGGGAAATTGCGGAATCAGGTCTTCCGGCGCGGGCGGGCGATGGGCCTTGTATTCCTTATAGATTTCGTTGCGGAAGGTCTTTTCACTGGCATCAAAGATCACCGCCAGATGGGTGGGCTGTTCGGGACCCTTCATGTCCTCCAACAGCTTCCACAGCATGTTGCAATAGCCGGACACCGCGCCGGTGGGCAGTCCGTCGGACTTGCGGGTCAGCGGCGGCAAAGCGTGATAGGCGCGGAACAGATAGCCCGAACCATCCACCAGATAGAGATGGTCGCCCTTTTTCAGGGCGCTCAATGATGACCTGCGCCTGCTTTAAGCACAAAGCGCTTGTCGCAATAGGGACATTCCACAAAGTTCTCGTCGCCCATTTCCAGAAAGACCTTGGGATGGCCCAAAGCGCCGCCGCCACCATCGCAGGCGACGCGGCTGGTGTCGGTTTCGACGATTTCGGGGGCCTCTACGGGCATGGGAA
>DATEEB010000021.1:0-3303 GCA_035281345.1 Rhizomicrobium sp.
GGGGCTGGGCAGGCTGGCGCCTAGCGCGATCAGGATCACGGGCCCGTGCCGGACGATAAGGCGCGCCGCCCTTCAGGTTTGGAGGTCATATGCTTTTTTATCCATCCGAGAAACTCGCATTGTTCATCGACGGCGCCAACCTGTACGGCGCGGCCAAGGGGCTCCAGTTCGACATCGACTATAAGCGGTTGTTGGAGCTGTTCGCGCGCAAGGGCACCTTGGTGCGCGCCTTCTATTACACCGCCGTGGCGGAGGACCAGGAATTCTCGCCGCTCAGGCCTCTGGTGGACTGGCTGGACTATAACGGCTTTGCGGTGGTGACCAAGCCGCTGAAGGAATTCACCGACACCCAAGGCCGCCGCCGGGTCAAAGGCAATATGGACATCGAGCTGGCCATCGACGTGATGGAGATGAGCGCCAGCGTGGATCATGTGGTGATCTTTTCCGGCGACGGCGATTTCCGCCGCCTGGTGGAAGCGGTGCAGCGGCGCGGCCGCCGGGTCAGCGTGGTCTCCACCATCCGCACCTCCCCGCCCATGGTGGCGGACGAATTGCGCCGTCAGGCCGACAATTTCATCGAACTGGACGAGCTGAAAAGCCAGATCGCGCGCGATGGCGGCAAAGCCGCGTCGCCGGCCTTTATGCCGGCCTAGACAGGGCGGCGGCCAGCCGTTAGGTCGGGAACATGGCTGTTCCTGCGACACCTCCCCATAATTGTCCGCTCTGTCCAAGGCTGAAGGCGTTTCGCGATGCCAACCGCGCCAAATATCCGGACTGGTTCAACGATCCCGTTCCCAGTTTCGGGCCGCTGACGACGCGCATTTTGATCGCAGGGCTAGCGCCAGGATTGCAGGGCGCCAACCGTACGGGACGGCCCTTTACCGGCGATTGGGCGGGGGATTTGCTTTACGCCACCCTGCTGAAGCATGGGCTGGCCAAAGGCATTTACGAAGAACGCGCCGATGACAGTTTGGAACTGGTGGATTGCCGCATCGCCAATGCGGTGCGCTGCGTGCCGCCGCAGAACAAGCCGGAGCCATCGGAGATCAAAACCTGCCGCACCTTCCTGAAATCGGAGTTGGAAAACCTGCCCCATGTGAAAGTCATCCTGGCGCTGGGCAAGATCGCCCATGACTCGGTGTGCGACACGCTGGGCGCGCGCAAGGCGCTGCATCCCTTCAAGCATGGCGTGGCTTACCAGATCGGCAAGTTCACGCTGATTTCCAGCTATCACTGCTCACGCTACAACACCAACACCGGCGTGCTGACCACCAAGATGTTCGAGGATGTGGTCGGCAAGGCGAAGGCGCTGGCGCGCTGACTATGCCGGCAGGTGGCAGACCGCCTCAACATTGTGGCCGTCGGGATCCAGCACAAAGCCGCCGTAATAATTCTCGTGGTAATGCGGCCTAAGCCCGGGCGCGCCATTGTCCGTCCCGCCCGCCGCCAGGGCGGCCTTGTAGAAGGCATCGACGGCAGATCGGTCCTTGGCAACAAAGGCGATATGAGCGCGCGCGATGTCCCCCGCACCACCAAACCAGAAATAGGGCTTTCCCTGAGACCCAAAACCACAGGCAGGCTGATCGCCAGTCTGTTCCGCCGTCACTTCCATCACCAGCGCAATGCCCAGCGGAGCCAACGCCTTGTCGTAAAATACCTTGGCGCGCGCGACATCGCTGACGCCAATTCCCACATGATCCAGCATGACGGCCTCCAAAATAGCGCCCTATCCGAACAGCCGCACGAAGATCGGTCAATCCTGCTTTTGTGACGGACTCGGCGTTAGCCCTTGTCCCTCATCAACCTTGCCTTATCCCGCTGCCAATCGCGCTGTTTCTCGGTCTCGCGTTTGTCGTGCAGCTTCTTGCCCTTGGCGATGCCCAGTTCCAGCTTCGCCCGGCCCTTGGCGTTGAAATAGAGTTTCAGCGGAATGAGAGTCATGCCCTCGCGCTGGATGGCGGCCGCCAGCTTGGCAACCTCGCGCTTGTGCACCAGCAATTTGCGGGACCGCTTGGGCTCATGGTTGAAGCGGCTGGCCTGGGTATATTCGGGGATATAGGCGTTCACCAGCCATAATTCGCCATCCTTGGCATGGGCGTAGCTTTCCGAAATGGTGGATTTGCCGGAGCGCAGACTTTTGACCTCTGAGCCCACCAGCATGATCCCCGCTTCCAGCGTGTCGCCGATCGCATAGGCGTAACGCGCCTTGCGGTTGTCGGCGATGATCTTGAAACCGTCGTCTTTTTTCTTGGCCATAGAGCTGTAGGCTATCCTCATGCTTCGACAAGCTCAGCATGAGGAAAAGAAAATCCTCACCCTGAGCTTGTCGAAGGGTGAGGACCAAATTGGTGGCCCTGGATGGGCGGGTCGTGAAGTTTACCCTCCGGTCGCGCTTCGCGCGAGCCGGGGGGCCCGCCCATGGTGAGGTGGAGGTTCTAAACCTTCAAACCGGCCTTTTGCATCGCCGACTTCACCTGGGCCCGCGCGCCTTCCGTGGCTTCCACCAGCGGCAGGCGGACGTCCGGGGTGCAATGCCCCAAGAGCGAAACGCCATACTTGGCGGGCGCCGGCGAAGGCTCGCAGAACATGGCGTCATGCAGCGGCATAAGCTTGTCCTGGTATTCGCGCGCCTTGGCAAAGTCGCCCGCCAGGGTCGCGGCCTGAAATTCGGCGCACAGCTTGGGTGCCACATTGGCGGTGACCGAAATACAGCCCTTGCCGCCATGGGCATTGTAGCCCAGCGCCGTGCCGTCCTCGCCCGAGATCAGCAGCCAGTCTTTGCCGCAGGTCAGCCGCTCGCGGCTGGGGCGCATCAGGTTGGCGGTGGCGTCCTTCACCCCGATGATATTCTTGTGCTTGGCCAGACGCGCCATGGTCTCCACCGTGATCTCCACAATGGCGCGGCCGGGAATGTTGTAAAGCAGGATCGGGATGTCCACCGCATCGGCCACAGCCATGAAATGGCGGTACTGTCCCTCCTGCGACGGCTTGTTGTAATAGCCGGTCACCGACAGGACCGCGTCGCAGCCCACCTCCTTGGCGTGACGGGTCAGGGCGATGGCCTCGTCGGTCGCATTGGAACCAGTCCCCGCGATCACCGGCACGCGGCCCGCCGCTTCCTCGACGCAGATCTCGATGACCCGCATATGTTCGTCATGGCTCAGGGTCGGCGATTCGCCCGTGGTGCCGCAGGGAACCAAGCCGCTCGAGCCTTCCGCGATCTGCCAGTTGACCAGCTTGCGGAAGGCCGCCTCGTCCACCTTGCCGTCCTTCATGGGGGTGATGAGGGCGGGAATGGAGCCT
>DATEEB010000022.1:0-3476 GCA_035281345.1 Rhizomicrobium sp.
CGACCTGCCATTGGCAACTGCGCGCGCGGAAAATGTTGTTGCCGGGCTGAATTTTGACGGTGAGGGTGCGCCGCTCAAAGGCACCGCCACCGTCACCGCGGGACGCGTCCTGGACCGCGCCGCCAGTCTGCGTTTCAAGCCGCTGTTTGCTACCGGCACTGCGTCCTTGGCGAAGGGGGTGTGGACCGGCCGCTTTGCCGCAACCGATTCTAAGCGCAATGCGCTTGGCGAAGCGGCTTTCACCCATACCATGGCGACCGGTCTAGGCACCGCACATATCGACGCGCCGCATATGACCTTTGCGCCGAACCGTCAGCAGCCGGCCGATCTGTCGCCCCTGCTGGTGGGGTTGCGCAACGCCGAAGGCCGCGCCGCTTTTACCGGCGACATCAACTGGACGCGGGACGCCATTACAAGCAGCGGCAAGCTTTCTATCGCCGCCTTGGATTTCATGACGCCGTTGGGCAAGGCGCATGCGGTGAAAAGCGAGATCGTCTTCACTTCCCTGCTGCCACCCGCTACCGCGTCCGGCCAGGGCCTCACCATCTCGCGCATTGACTGGACCATCCCGTTCAGCGCCGTGGATGTGCGCTTTGCCTTCAGTCCCGCCACCCTCCAGATTTCCAAGGCCGATACCGACATCGCCGAGGGGCATGTCAGCCTGGGCGCCATCAGCATTTCCCTTGCCAATCCGGGGCATGTCGCGGGAGCGGCGCAGCTCACCTCCGTTTCGCTCAATTCCCTGGTCACGGCGTCCAACCTCGGCAGCAAGGTGAAGCTGGAAGGAAAAGTCTCCGGCCGCATTCCGTTTGCGATAGGCGCTGAGGGGTTTCGCATCACCAACGGCCATGTCGCGGCCGACGGGCCGGGCCGGCTGTCGGTGGACCGTTCGGTGTGGGCGCAAGGCGATGCCGCGCTTTCCAGCAACGCGGTGCAGGATTTCGCCTATCAGGCGCTGGAAAACCTCGCCTTCGAACAGATGTCCGCGGACCTGAATTCCATCGCCAATGGCAGGCTCCAAATTGTCTTCCATATCAAGGGCCGCAGCGATCCGCCCAAGCCGCAGGTCGCCGAGGTCGCCATCACGGATGTCATAAACGGCACAGCCCTTTACAAGCCGATCCCGCTGCCCAGCGGTACGCCGATTGACTTGACCCTGGATACCTCCCTTAATTTTGACGAACTCTTGAAGTCCTATGCCCAAGCATGGTCAAAGACTCTCGATCCGGAGGGGCGACCGGACAAATAATGTTCTGCTGGAGCAAAGCCATGAGGAAGACGCTTTTCGCCGCCTGCATATTTGCGGCGCTTGGCGCTTGCACGCCGACCATCCGGGTCGAGGTCGCGCCGATCAACATCTATGCCAAGCTGGATGCCGATGTGCGGGTCAGGCTGGACAAGGAAGTCCAGAGCGCCATCGCGCAAAATCCCGACCTTTTCTGATCTGAAGGAAGCCCGATCATGAACAGTCTCAAGAACATCTTCGCCGCTACAGCCCTGATGCTGCTGTCCACCCCCGCTTTTGCCGACCTTGCCAGCGACAAGGCGGCGGTGGACGCCGCCAAGGCGGCCGGCACGGTGGGCGAACAGGCGGATGGCTATCTCGGTATTGTCAGCAGCGCCGACGGTACCGTCACCGCCGCGGTCAATGCCATCAATGCCGGCCGCCGCGAGGTTTATAGCCAGACGGCTTCCAAGTCGGGCACCACGCCTGATGCCGCCGGACAGGCAACAGGCGCCCAGTTGATCGGGCGCGCGCCCGCCGGTCAGTATATCAAGCCCCTGGGCGGAGCCTGGACCAAAAAATAATCGCTACAGCCATAAGAACGGGGTGGAAGCTGTGCGTTGGATCCCGGTCGAGATGCAGGCCCCTAAGAAAAGGCAATTTCTCGAAACCCCCGGCCCAACAAAAAAGGGAGTTTCTGATGACAACCCGCCGCGATTTTCTTGGGCTAGCTGCCGCCGCCGCCGCATCCATGGTGTCAGGCCCGGCTTTCGCCCAGCGCCATATTCCGCTGGGGCTACAGCTTTATACGGTGCGCGCCGATCTGGCCAAGGATTACGAGGGCACCCTGAAGGCCATCAAGGCGATCGGGATTCGCCGCGTGCAGGCCAATCTGACCATGAGCGGGCGCAGCTCCAAGGAGCAGCGCAAGATCTATGACGATCTGGGCTTTACCTGGGAGAGTATTCATTCCAGCGGCGATGCCTTGCGCAATACGCCGCAAGCGGTCATCGATGAAGCCAAGACGGTGGGCATCAAGAACATCACCTGTTCCTTTCCGCTCTATCCCACCGACCGTTCCACCATCAGGACGGGCGTGAGTCTGGACGATTGGAAGCGCAATGCCGACACCTTCAACAAGATAGGCGCGCTCTGCAAACAGGCGGGCATGACGTTCGGTTTCCACAACCACAATTTGGAATTCCAGAAGATCGACGGCGTTTACGGTTACGATATTCTGCTCCAGCAAACCGATCCGGCGCTGGTGAGCATGGAGATGGATATCGGCTGGGTGGTGGCGGGGGGCGCTGATCCGGCCGCCTATCTGACCGAATATCCCAAGCGATTTTCCGCCCTTCACATTAAGGATGTGAAGAACCAAGGCATCCCCAATACCGACGGCAAGATGATCAGCGCCATTATCGGCCAAGGTATCGTGGACTGGACCAAGGTGCTGTCCGCCGCCAAGAAGAGCAGTGTGAAAGTCGGCTATTTGGAACTTGAGGAACCTTATGATCCGTCGCCGCTGGGCATGGTGGCGGCAAGCTATGCCTATCTGAAAGGCAAGATATAAATCGCTGGAATTCCGGTTCTTAAAGGTCGTTTTTTTGCACAGGAGAGCCGCGTAATTCTGTATTGCACTGCAAAAATTTGCCGTACTAACCTTTGGCTAGGGTCTTTCGCTTAGCGTCCGGGGGCGGACGTGAAAGACTCGCGAAAGGGCTGTCGATGACGCAGGTTGTGTTTCCGGTTTTGCTGTGTCTGGTGCTTGCCTCGCCCGCGGTTGCGCCCATGGTTGCGGAAGACGCCAAGCGCGCGCCTTCCAACCTCTTGCGCGTTTCCGATCCAGGCTTGTGCCTGGACGGCATGTTGATGGATCCCTATACAGATGGATTGCCGGTCCCCATCGCTGTCGATGGCGGCTGCAGAATTCCGGATGTGGTGATCTCCATCTGACAGCAAAGTTGCCGCAGCCAAGCTCGCCGAAGCCTGTTACCGAGAAGGACAGGAGACGGCCATGAAATCCATCGCTCTATTCGTTCCGATCACGGCCCTTTCACGATCCCAATGGATGGGCGCTGCATCGCAGCGTAGGGAAACGCTTCGCAGGCCTTGCACTTTCCTGTATAGACTCCCCGACTTTTGACTTGTGCGCCATCAGAGCGCGGGCTTTTTGGGAGGTCTCCACGTGAAGGCATATCTGGCGGTCACCACCGCCCTTTCCTTGTTGCTGAGTACGGTCTCGGCATTT
>DATEEB010000023.1:0-17933 GCA_035281345.1 Rhizomicrobium sp.
GCGACATCGCCATAATCGCGGCCCCAGGACGATGTGACATGACTTTCGCTCACCACCACATTGTTGGTGGGGTCCAGATCCACCCAGCCGAAAGGCGGCGCCCAGACGGAAAACCAGGCGTGGCTGGCATCGGCCCCCAACAGACGCGTTTTTCCCGGCGGCGGTTGGGTCAACAGGTAGCCCGACACATAGCGCGCCGGCAGACCGATAGCGCGCAAGGACGCGATGCCGGCATGCGCCAGATCCTGGCAAACCCCGGCGCGAATCTCGAACACCCGGTCCAAGGGCGTTGAAACATCGGTCACGGTGGTGTCGTAACGGAAATCTTTGTGAATGCGGTTCATCAGCTCCATGGCGCCCGCCAGGATGGGACGCTGCGGCGGGAAACTCACGCTGCCATAGGCCGCGACTTCGCCGGTGAAACGGGTCATGGGCGAGTCGAACTGATACTGCACCACATCGCGCTCTTCCTCGGTCTGCGGATTTTCCAGTTGCACGCGAACGTCTTCCCAGACCTGGCTGTCGCGCGACGCGCGCTCCGGCGCGGGCTCGACCGTCACCCGGCTTTCCGCCAGTATTTCTAGGTGGGTGTGCGGTCGATCGATGGAAAACCATTCGCACGGATTTTGGAAATAATCCTCCTGCGCCCTCCGGCTGGCGGGTTCCAGGCTGAGCGTGATGTCGCTGCCATGCACGGTCTGCAAGGGTGTGGCGCGCAATCTTAAATGCGCCAGATGCCAGGATTGGGAAACGTCCTGCAAATAGCGGTAGGTGGTGCGGTGGCGAACGAAATATTCCATTCACGCCTCCACAAAAGAACTGCTGCCGGTGCGGCTGCGGCTGGCATGCTGGAAATAGGCATCGGCAATGGCGTCGGACAATTTCGCAGCCCCGGCGGTGACCGCGTCGGTCAATTCGAACAGGCCCGGGCGCACGCCCGATTCGCAAAAGGCCAATCGCGCCGGATTGGTATTGGCGGCGGCGCCGCGCATTTCATGCGCGATTGTGCGCGGCACATCGCTGCGTTGGGCCAGCGTGATGCGCGGCAGCTCGCGCAAGTGGGTTTCGATCGCCGCCAGTTGGAAGGCGCAGGAACGCGGGTTGTTCTCATCCAGCATCAACAGGTCTACAAAAGGGACCAGCTGAAAGACGTTGAGATAACGCGAACGATACGTCATCGCGCTATCGGCGATTTCCAGCAGGATGCGCATATGCTCGGTCTCGCGCGCATCCGGAAACGCCACGGTCTGATGCACCAGCCAGGCCAGATGATGCGCGCGTTCCAAGCGGCGGCCCAGATCCATGAACAGCCAGTTGGGGCCGCGGGTCATGTTTTCCGCCGACAGGCCCGATAAAGCAGCGGCCCGGCGCACCAAGGCATCCAGATAGAAACGCGCGCCCGGGCCGTCGAAGGGCGTGTCTAAAGGGGGCAATTGCTCGGCGGCGGTCAGCGCATGAATGGTGCGCCAAGTGTCCAGCGACAGGCGGTCGCGCACCGACCAGGCGGCCTGCTCTACCCGCAGCAACAGGCGCTGCAAGCCGCGGCTGTGGCGCGGACTATAGATCAAAAGTTGCAGTTCTTGGAGCAGCGCTTCTTCGTCGGCAATGTCCTCGATGGGGGAATCGCTGGCCAGGCTGTAGGGGATCAGGAGCTTGCGCGCCACTTCCAGTGCGCCGGCTGGTTCGTCGTTCACCCGCGCCGCCACCGCGCGCAGGATACGCACAAAGCTTTCGGTGCGTTCGGCATAGCGGCCAAGCCAGAACAGATTGTCCATGGCGCGGCTGGGCGCGGATTCGCCGTAGCGCTTGATTTCCAGGGTACGGCCGCCCCCCGTCAGCAGGCTGAAATTGTCCACCGGCACGCCGGAAATCACCCAGGCGTCCTTGCTAGAAGCGCCCGACTGCATGGACAAAGCACGCACCGTGTCGTCGGCGGCCACACGCGTCAGGCCGCCCGGCATCACCATCCAGCCACTGGGCGTCCAGGCGGCAAAGACGCGCAAGGATACCGGGCGCGCCCCGAACTTGCCTTGCTCGAAGGTCGGCGCCATGCCCAACGGCGAAATTTCCTGCAGCACCATGGTTTCGCCGCGCTGCTTCAGGCGCAGGGCGGTGCGTTCGCGTTCTTCCGCGCTCATGTCGGCGCCCAATCGCGCGCTGGAATCGCGCGAGAAGAGCGGACGGGCATCGAAAGCATCGCGCAGAATGCATTGATCCATCCGCGCCAGCGCTTCCTTGCGGCCCCATTCGGTGCCGCACCAGATAGTGGCAATGGCGGGGATTTTCAGCTCCTTGCCCAGCAAGGCGCGCGCAATACTGGGCAGATAGGCGTCCATGGCCGGGGACTCGATGACACCGCCCCCCAAGGCGTTTGCCAAGACCACTCCGCCTGATCGCACCGCTTCCACAAGACCGGGCACGCCCAGCGCGCTGTCGCCGCGAAATTCCAAGGGATCGCAAAAATCGGAATCGACGCGGCGGAAGATGGCGGAGACCCGCTCCAATCCCGTCAGTGTCTTCAGAAAGACCTCGCCGTCGCGCACCGCCAAATCGTCGCCTTGCACCAAGGTGAGACCCAGATAATGCGCCAGATAGACATGCTCGAAATAGGCTTCGTTGTAGGGACCCGACGTCATCAGCACGGCGCGGTCGCGGCGTGAAGTACCCAGAGCCAGCACACTTTCCTTATAGGCGTTGAAGAAGGAGGCAAGGCGCGCCACCTGCATGTCGCCGAAACTTTCCGGGAAAGTCTGGGACACCACCAAACGGTTCTCCAGCGCATAACCCAATCCGCCCGGCGCGTCCGCACGGCTGGCCATCACTTTCCAGTTTCCGTCGGCGCCGCGCGCCAGATCGGCGGAATAAAGATGCACGTGCACATCGCGCACCGGCTTGGTGCCGCAAAGCGGGCGCAAAAAGTGCGGATGACCGGTCACCAGATGCGCAGGCAGAATGCCGTCGCGGATCAGGCGGCGTGGCCCGTAAATGTCACGCAGCAACTGGTCGGCCAAGCTGGCGCGCTGAATGACGGCGGCCTCGATTGTTTCCCAATCGGCGGCCGACAGGATGAAGGGGACGACGTCCAGCTGCCAGGGCCGCGCCTGGCCGCCGCGATCGTCATAGACATTATAGGTGACGCCATTGTCCTGAACGGTGGCGCGCGCGCTGGCTTGGCGGCGCTCGAATTCCTCCGGCGACAATTGGCTTAGGGTGCGCGCGAAGTCCCGCCAATGCGGCCTAAGCTGGCCGTCAGCATCGCGCAACTCGTCAAAGCGGGACGCGGCAGGACTTACCGGTTCAGCGACTTGCGACACGTACGATTCGGACTCCCCAATTTTATTGTCTTAGATCCAATGTATAGGGGAAATCGGGATTTGATACCTCCCTTGCGGCCTCGAACATCCCACCCGTGAATCCAAAAGCTTCGAACCGGGCCAACCGGCGGCCCTCGGCTTCGTTGGCGTTAACGGGGACTATCTCGAAATTGCGCCCCCCGGGATGGGCCACATGATAGGTGCAACCACCCAAGCTGCGCTTGCGCCAGCTGTCCCATATTTCCACGACCAACGGTGCATGGGCGGGAATAGTGGGATGCAGGCCATGGGCGGGCTGCCAGGCCTTGAAACGCAAGCCCGCGACCGCTTCGCCCTGGGCGGTGGCCTGCAAGGGCAGGGCCCGGCCGTTTACCAATGTCCGATGACGGCCCTGGGTCAGTCCGGTCATCTTGACCTGGAGCCGTTCGACAGACGAATCGACAAAGCGCACCGTGCCGCCGGCGGTGCCTTCCTCGGCCATCACATTCCAGGGCTCCAGCGCGCTGCGCAATTCCAGGCCGACGCCCTCATATTGCACGGCGCCGATCTTGGCGAAGCGGAATTCCCAGTGCGGCTTGAACCATTCCAGATCGAAGGCAAAGCCATGCGCGTTCATGTCGGCGATGACGTCGGCAAAATCGCTCCACACGAAATGCGGCAGCATGAAGCGGTCGTGCAGCCCGGTGCCCCAGCGCACCAGATTGCCATGATAGGGCTCACGCCAGAAGCGCGCGATCAAGGCGCGCAGCAACAGCGACTGCGCCAGACTCATTTCGGCATGCGGCGGCATTTCGAAGCCGCGAAATTCCACCAGGCCCAAGCGGCCGGTGGGACCATCGGGCGAGTACAGTTTGTCGATGCAGATTTCGGTGCGGTGAGTATTGCCGGTGGAGTCGGCCAAAAGATTGCGGAAGATACGGTCCACCAGCCAGGGCGGAATATTGGCGGCGGCGCGGGAGGGAATCTCGTCGAAGGCGATTTCCAATTCGTAGAGCGAATCGTGGCGCGCTTCGTCCAGGCGCGGCGCCTGGCTGGTCGGGCCGATGAACATCCCCGAAAACAGATAGGACAGGCTGGGGTGGTTCTGCCAAAAAGCAACAACGCTCTTGAGCATATCGGGGCGGCGCAGGAACGGGCTGTCGGGCGGTCTGGCAGCGCCCACCACAATGTGATTGCCGCCGCCGGTACCGGCATGGCGTCCATCGAGCAAAAATTTCTCGGCCGAAAGCCGGCAGGCGGCGGCTTCCTCGTAAAGGCTCTTGGTGATGTCGATCTGTTCGCGCCAAGTCTTGGCGGGATGGATATTGACTTCGATCACGCCGGGATCGGGCGTGACCTTGATCACATTTATGCGCGGGTCAAAGGGCGGCGGGTAGCCTTCGATATGCACCGCCACATCCATCGTCTCGGCGCATTCCTCGATCACCGACAGCAAGGCGAAATAGTCGCCTGCGGTGGGCACCGGCGGCATGAACACGCATAGACGTCCGTCGCGCGGTTCCACCGTCAGCGCGGTGCGTACCGCCGGCTCGCTGGCCAGGTTGGCGATATCGGTGTTGATGGGCAGGAATGGACCTTGGCGCACTGGCATGCGGGTATTTTTGCGCGCCCCATTGGTATAGCCCTGGCCTGACCGATCGGCGTGTTCCAGTGGCGGCAGCGGCGCGAAGGGATCGGGCGGTGGCACGAAACTGCGCGCTTCGGGCGCCACATAAGGCAAGGAATTCAGCGGCAGGCGAAAGCCGATTGCCGAGTCGCCCGGCAGCAGGAACAAATGCCCGCTGCGGGTCGTCCAATGCTCGCTCAGCCAGCGCTGCAGGCCTTTTTCCACCGGCAAAACATAACCAACCGCCTGGCTCAGACCGCGCTCGAACACCCGCGCCAGACGCGCGCGCAATTCGGGGTCTTCCAGCTTGGAATCGCGCGGATCGATATTGGCGGCCAACTGCCGCTCTTGCGCCAGGTGATGCCAGAAGTCTTCGAATGCGGGAATGACATAGGATTCCTCCAGCCCCAGCTTCTGTGCGATGGCGTCGGTAAGCTGTTTGGCATCGGCCAGGGTGGGTTCATGATCTTTATGTTCGGCGGCGATGCGTTCTGGATTCTTCCACAAGGGAACACCATCCGCGCGCCAGTAAAGCGCGAAGGCCCAGCGCGGCAAGGATTCGCCGGGATACCATTTGCCCTGGCCGTAATGCAGCAGGCCGCCCGGCGCGAAACGCGCGCGCAGCCGGCGGATCAGCGTGTCCGCCAAGGCCCGCTTGGTGGGACCGACGGCGGCGGTATGCCATTCCGCGCCGGATCGGTCATCAATGGAAACGAAGGTGGGTTCGCCGCCCATGGTCAGGCGCACATCATGGTTCCTCAGAACCTGATCCACGGCATCACCCAGCTTTTCGATCTCGGTCCATTGTTCTTCGCTATAGGGTTTGGTGACGCGCGGCGGCTCCAGGATGCGCGTCACGCTCATGTCGAAATCGAACAACACTTCCGACGGCTCCAGCGCGCCGGAAATCGGCGCGGCCTGGGTCGGGTTGGCGGTACAGGCCAAGGGAATGTGACCTTCGCCGGCAAAAAGGCCGGAGGTCGGGTCCAGGCCCACCCAGCCCGCGCCGGGCAGATAGACTTCGCACCAGGCATGCAGATCGGTGAAATCGTTTTCGGGACCGGAGGGTCCGTCCAGGGATTTCACATCCGGCTTCAATTGAATCAGATAGCCGCTGGCAAAGCGCGCCGCCAAACCCAGATGCCGCAAGAGCTGCACCAAAAGCCAGGCGCTGTCGCGGCAGGAGCCCGATCCCTTGCACAGCGTTTCCTCCGGCGTCTGAATGCCGGGCTCCATGCGGATCAAATAGCCGATGTCGCGCGCCAACTGCGTATTGAGATCGAAAATGAACGTGGTGGTTTGCTTGGGCTCGCGCGAAATGGCGGCAAGATAGCGGTCAAAGGCGCGCCCACCCTCGGCGGCCATCAGATAGGGCTCAAGCTCGGCTTTCAGTTCGGGCGCATAGGCGAAGGGGTATTTTTCCGCCTCCGGCTCCAGAAAAAAGTCGAAGGGATTGATGACATTCATCTCGACCGTCAAATCGACGCTGACGGTGAAATGATCGGTCTTTTCCGGAAACACCACCCGTGCCTGCCAGTTCGACTGCGGGTCCTGCTGCCAGTTGATGAAATGGCCTTCCGGCTCGATCTTCAGAGCAAAGGCCAGCACCTTGGCGCGGTTATGGGGGGCGGGCCGCAAGCGGATGGTTTGCGCTCCCAGCGCAATGGGCCGGTCGTAGCGGTAGCGGGTGACATGACGAAGGGCGGTCTGAATGCTCATCGAAAAGTCCTGTGGAAAAGAACTATGCCGCAACTGCGAAGAGCGGGCTACCAGCCGTTGCGCCGCAGGTCCTGCCAGGAACGCCGCGGGCCTAGGGGACGTTTCCACAGTCCATCTGCGGAAATTCCCCATGAAATTGTTCAGCTGCCAGGGCTGTGGCGAGCTCCTGTATTTCGAAAATATCCGCTGTGAAAATTGCGGCCGGGCCCTTGGCTATCTTGTTGATATAAATGATATTTCTGCACTAGACCCGGTGGAAAGCGGCGGCTGGCGCCTCTTGGCGCTCCCCCACAAATCCTACAAATTCTGCCGCAATTACAATGCCGGCATGTGCAATTGGATGGTGCCGGCAGACGATGAGACCGGATTTTGTGTCGCCTGCCGCCACAACCGGACGGTCCCTGACCTTTCGGTCCCCGGCAATGACCTTCTGTGGCGCAAAATCGAGACCGCCAAACATCGGCTGTTTTATTCCCTGTTGCGCCTGGGCCTGCCTCTGGAAAGCCGCAGCGACAATCCCGAACACGGGCTGGCTTTCGACTTCCTGGCCGATCCGCCGGAAACCCACGCCATCGGCGTGATGACCGGTCATGACAAAGGCCTGATTACCCTGGCGCTTAAGGAAGCCGACGACGTGACGCGTGAAAAGGTTCGCAGCGAGATGGGTGAACCCTATCGCACCCTTTTGGGGCATGTCCGGCATGAGACCGGACATTATTTCTGGGACCGGCTGGTGGAGAATGACGCCGCCCAGCTTGCGGGGTTTCGTGCGCTGTTCGGAGACGACCGCCAGGACTATAGCGCAGCTTTGGAGAAACATTATCAGGACGGTCCTCCGCCGGATTGGCAGGAGCGTTTCATCAGCATGTACGCCGCCACCCATCCTTGGGAGGACTTTGCCGAGACGTGGGCGCACTATCTGCACATCGTCGATACGCTGGAAACCGCGGGAGCCTTTGGCCTCAAAGTAAAACCGCGCCATGCCCGGGGCGCCTTGGCGGCGGCGATCGATTTTGATCCCTATAAGGCGGATGACATGAGCATGCTGATCGATGCGTGGCTGCCCATCGAATTCGCCACCAACAGCATGAACCGCAGCATGGGACTGACGGACCTGTATCCTTTCCTGCTATCACCCAAGGCGATCGAAAAACTCACCTTCATTCATGCGCTGACGCACCGCCAGGACATCGAGATACGCAAAGCCGGTTAGGCCGCGGCGGCCCGGCGGCATACACGCGCAGCCGGCAGATGAACCGTGACGCGGGTGCCTTTGCCGACCTGACTTTCCAGGCGCACGGTGCCGCCATGGGATTCCACCAAGCCTTTGACGATGGCAAGGCCCAGACCCGTGCCCTTGTCGGTGATCGCCACATCATGTTTGCCTTGGCCGAAACTGTCGAACACCTTGGCCTGGTCTTCGGCGGCGATGCCTACGCCGGTATCGCTGACCCCGAACACAATGCCGCCGTCCACGTGGCAGTTGGCGAAAACGCTGACCTTTCCGTTTTCCGGGGTGAATTTCACCGCGTTGGACAACAGATTGAGCAGAATCTGTTTGATGGCTCGCTCATCGGCTTGGATATTGGGCATGGCGGGATCGATGGCGTTTTCCAGAATGGCGTTGTTGTTCTCGGCGCGCCAGGTCACCAACTGCAAGGTTTCCTCGGCGATGGTGTTCAAGTGCAGCTCTGTTTCCTCCAGCTGCCACCGCCCCGCTTCGATCTTGGCCAGGTCCAGAATGTCGTTGATCAGCGCCAGCAAATGCTTTCCCGAAGAATTGATCAGGGTGGCATACTCACCAGTGCGCGCTTTGTCGCTTTCGAAGATGCGGCTGGCGATGATTTCCGAAAAGCCCAGAATCGCATTCAACGGCGTGCGCAGTTCGTGGCTCATATTGGCGAGAAATTGCGACTTGGCCAGGCTGGCGGCCTCGGCGCGTTCGCGGCCACGGTCGGATTCCAGTTTGGCCATCACCAATTCGGCCATCAAGGAATCGCGTTCCTGAGACATCACAATGGCGGCTCGGGCGCGGCCATAGTTGCGCCGCACGATCAAGGCCAAAAAACCCACATAGAACGGCGCTATCGAGGCCATCAAAGCGCAGCGCATGAAAGTCTCGGGCGTGAACAGACCCTGCAGCGGCACGGCCGTCAGCACCACCAGATAAAGCAAAAGCGCGGGCCGCGAGATGGTGCGGCACGCACCGGTACCGGCGGCGTGCGCAGCCAGGGTCGCGGCCAACACCAGCTCCACCATCACAGGATTGGCATTTCTGCCGCTCTCCCAGAACCACAAGCCCAGCGACACCCAATTGGCGATAAAGAACAGGTTGACGGCTGCGACACGGATCGCCCATTTGCGGGTCTGTGCGCTGGTCAGGCTGGATTGCGGAAAGCTGGCCAGCACGATCAGTTGCGGTACCAGGCCCAACAACATCTGTGCGTACCAGCCCGCCATTTGCTGGATGCCCACATACTGCGAAAAGATGGCCGTGATCGCCACGCCGAAGACCGGCACCACCAGGCGGTTGGCTTTAAGATTTTCCACCACGCCGCGCAGCAGGGAGAGTTGAACGCGGCTTGCGCGTTCTTCTTCTGCGTGCAGGTCTGTTACCCAAATCGGGCTGTTGGATGTCATGAAAACCCCGGCCGGGCGGAACTTTGCACTTCCAAATCTTAAGGGGAACTTGCGCTGAGAACGCAACTGCACAAATTAACCAAGCTGAAGATCGCAGCTCGCCTGTCCCAATTTAGAACATGCAATAAAGCGTGCGGTGATCGTATGACCTGAGGCTTGGTCATGAGAAGGAGCGCGATGCGCGTCAAACTCTTGATGACCGGCGTGTTGCTGTTGTCAGCGGTGGTTTCCGCCGCCAGCGCCTGACCATCACCGCGACCGCGCCGGCACCCAGGGGGGTGCTCTGTATTTGTCCAAAGGCTGCCCAAAAAACACCAACCCCGCTCCCGGCCAAAGTAACCACGCCTGATGGGTGGGCGCGCGCCGCCCAGCCGCTGACCGACTAAGCCGAGGGCTTGGCCGCCAGCCGGGGGTGATGGGTGTAGATCGCAAACGGGATCGAGGCGACATAGATCAGCAGGCCTACGGTCATGGTGGCCCAAGGCCAAGCGATCAACAGCGCGGCAAGGCCAGCAAAGCACACCACCGCCAAAATGCGGTGCTGACGTTGCAGCTTCATATATTTGATAGACGGTGTCGGCAGGCGGCTGACCATCAACACCGATGTGATGGCAATGGCGACGCCCGATACCCAAGGCTCGCGCACCCAAGAATCCTTCCATTGGAAGGAAACCAAGAGAGGCAGCAACATCATGCAGGCCGCCGCCGGTGTCGGCAGGCCGGTGAAATAGGGATTGCCCTTGGTGGCGCCTTCGTCGCGCACGCTTTCGACATTGAAGCGGGCAAGCCGGATGGCGGCGCAGGCGCAAAAGATCAAAGCGGCGGCCCAACCCGCATTGCCCATCTTTTGCAGGCTCCACATATAGATAATGACGCCCGGCGCCACGCCGAAGCTCACCAGATCCGCAAGACTGTCGAGTTGCGCGCCAAAGCGGCTATCGGCGCCCAGCAAGCGTGCGGCGCGGCCATCCAGCATGTCCAGGATCATGGCGCCAATCACAAAAGCAACGGCGGTGGCCCATTCATCCGCCAGCCCGAAGCGGATGGCAGTGACGCCGCAGCAAAGCGCCAGCAAGGTCAGAGTCGAAGGTATCAGCTTGCCGATGGAAAGGTCTTCCAGCCTTTCCAGACGCGCGGCCACGATCTGGCGGGCGCGTTTGCGGCGGGAAATGCGGTCCGGCGGCTGCAAAATAATCCCTCGTTACTAGGTGCTAGTCGCTAGAAGCGGGCCAGCACGGTTTCGCCCGCCCGGGTTTTGGTTCCGGATGCCACCAGAATTTCCGCACCCGGCGGCAGATAGACGTCCACCCGGCTGCCGAAGCGGATAATGCCAAATCTGGCGCCCCGGCGCACCCCTTCTCCCTGGACAAGATCGCAGACGATCCGGCGCGCCACCAAACCGGCGATCTGCACCACCGCCAGGTCGCGATCGTCACCGCTTTCACCTTCGGGTCTGACGCGGATGGACATGCGCTCATTGTGAATGCTGGCCTTGTCGAAGCTCGCATTGAAGAATTTTCCGGCACGATAAGACAAGGCCACCACCTTGCCGGACACCGGATTGCGGTTCACGTGCACATCGAAGACATTCATGAAAATGGAAAGCCGGGCGCGGGGCGCATCGCCCATTCCCAGTTCGGCGGGCGGTACCGCCTCCACCACCGGCAGCAATTTTCCGTCGGCGGGGCAGATCACCAGGCCAGGTTCTTGCGGCGTCTTGCGTTCGGGATCGCGAAAGAAAGCGACACACCACAGCGTCACCGGCAACAACAGCCATCCCAGCCAGGCCGCCAACACGAACGCCAAAAGATTGACCGCCACGAAGATCGCGATAAACGGATAGCCTTCGCGATGGATGGCGATATTCATGCGTTGCGCCTTTTCTTTTGTCGCTCCGGCTCGCGCCTACGCGCCTCGCGATAAATGCTCAAGAAACCGCTCCCAAAGAAAAAGGGCAGCCGCGACCTTATGGGCCGGCTGCCCCCTTGAACAGTGCGCGTCTTGTATCAGGCGCTGCGGCTGCCCGTGAAGGGAAAGGAACCGAAAGAGCCTGCCTTGACGCTGCCGGACAGTTTGTCACCGTCCACCGTGCCGCTGAAATCCAAGGTCAAAGGCAGCGGGCTGGTGATCTTGGCCGACCAGCTGACGGCATCGCCATCCACTTTACCGTTTTCCAGCGGCCCGGAGCCTTGCTGCGCGGTTTGGGTGCCGGTCAGGGTCGTGCCGCTGGTGGCAAGGTCCAATTGCGCCTTTTGCGCGCCCATAGGCGAGTTGATGACGATTTCCCATTTGCCGTCGACGGCCATGCTGGTCTCCCTGGGTGAAATGTGGCGCGCATCTAAGGACGCCATGGACCCCGGCGCAAGAGGGCTGTACAGGTCTGCGCCATGTCTAGAAAAAGCATCATCCTGCCAAAGGGGCGCCGCGCCCGCGGTGGCTCGCCCTGGATATTCTCCAACGAAATTCGCATGGACGACGCCGCCAAGACAATCGCGCCCGGCGCGGTGGTCAATGTGCGCGGCGAGGATGGGCGCGCTTTCGGCACCGGCTATTTCAACCCCAAAAGCCTGATCGCGGTCCGGCTCTGGTCGGACGATTGCGATGTGGCGATCGACCGCGATTTTTTCACCGGGCGGCTCAAGCGGGCTCTGGCGTTGCGCGAGTCGATTTACAACAAGCCTTTTTACCGGCTGCTGCATGCTGAAGGCGATGGCGTACCGGGGCTGGTGATCGACCGCTTCGACGATACCTTGACGGTACAGATCGGCACCGCCGGCATGGAACGCCAGATAGAGACGCTGCTCCAAGCGCTGGATATCGTGCTGAAGCCCAAGACGGTGGTGTTGCGCAATGACGCGCCCTCGCGCGCCTTGGAGGGGCTGGATTCCTACGTGAAGACGGTGAAAGGCGAAAGCCGCCGCATCGCGGTGGAGGAAAATGGCGCGCGCTATATCGCCGATTTGGCCGAGGGACAGAAGACCGGCTGGTACTACGACCAGCGCGACAATCGCGCCTTTATCGCGGGCTTTGCCAAAGGCAAGACGGTGCTGGACGCCTATTCTTATACCGGCGGCTTTGGCATCCTGGCGGCGAAAGCGGGCGCCAAGGAAGTGGTATGCCTGGACAGCTCCGCGCCCGCCTTGGCCCTTGCCGAGGAAAGCGCGCGTGCCAGTGGCGTGACCGTTCAAGCCGTCAAAGCCGATGTGTTCGAAGAGCTGGAACGGCTGAAAGCCGCCGGCGAGACATTTGATATCGTGTTGGCCGATCCGCCGCCCTTTGTGAAATCCAAGAAGGACCTGGAACCGGGCGCCAAGGCCTATCGCAAATTGGCGCGGTTGGCGGCCGAGGTGACAGCGCCCGGTGGTGTGCTGATGATCGCTTCCTGCTCGCACAATATTCCGCCCGAACGTTTCGCGGCGGAATGTGCCCAGGGCCTGCAGCGCACGGGCCGCCGCGCCGCAATGATCCGCCAGGCGGGCGCAGGCCCCGACCATCCGGTGCATCCGCTATTGCCGGAAAGCGCTTACCTCAAGGTGAACGCCTACGCCCTAGATTGAGACTTGTGTTCCGAGTTCGACCACGCGGCCCGGCGGCAGGTGATAGAAGCGCGCCGGGCTGAGCGCGATGGAGGCCAGCCACATATAAAGCCCCACCCGCCAGCGCGGCATGCCGGGCTTGGCGCCGGGCACCAGAGTTTCGCGCCCCAGAAAATAGGTGGTGGTATCCGGCTCCAACGCCAGACCCTGCGCGCGCGCCAATGCGAGGGCCGCGGGAACATCAGGCGTTTCGAAGAAGCCATAGGAAATCTTGACCGTGAAAAAGCCCTTGCCCAGCTTGTCCACCGTCACCCGCTTAGTTTGGGAGACATAGGGCGAATCCGCCACCGTCACGCTGCAGATCACCACCCGCTCATGCAGCACCTTATAGTGCTTGAGACTGTGCAGCAGCGGGTTGGGCACCACATCTTGCCGCGGCGACAGAAACACCGCTGTCCCTGCGATGCGCTGGCTGAACTTGTCGGCGCGCTCCAAAAACAGATCCAACGCCAAGGCGCTATCGCGCATCGCCTCCAGATGTACGCGGCGTCCCTGCCGCCAGGTGTCCATCACCACGAAAGTGGCTCCGGCAACCACCAGCGGCAACCAGCCGCCTTCCGCGATCTTGAGGCCGTTGGAGGCCAGGAAGGCGAGGTCTATCAGCCCCAACAGGCCGAACAGGGCATAGACGGCCGGCCGATTCCATTTCCAGCGATGGATCGCCACCAGCCCGACCAACAGGGTCGAGATCACCATCACGCCTGTCACCGCGATGCCGTAGGCAGTGGCCAGGGCCTCGGAGCTTTTGAAAATCAACACGATCAGCACCACACCAGCGCACAGCATGGTGTTGATGCGCGGCACATAAATCTGGCCCACCTCGGCGGCGCTGGTGTGGCGGATTTCCATCCGCGGCAACTGGCCCAGCTGCACTGCCTGCTTTGTGATGGAGAAGACACCGGAAATCACCGCCTGCGACGCAATGATCGTCGCCAGTGTCGCCAGCACCACCATTGGGTAATGCGCCCAGCCCGGAACCATCGCAAAGAACAGGATCGGCGCGGCTTCCGGATGCATCAGCAGCAAGGCGCCCTGTCCGAAATAGTTCAGCAGCAAGGCGGGAAAAGCGACGAACAGCCAGCCCCAGCGGATGGCACGCGCCCCGAAATGGCCCATATCGGCATAGAGCGCCTCGCAGCCCGTCACTGCCAGGACCACCGAGCCCAGCATGACGAAAGCCGCCCAGGGTTCGGCAGCAAACAGGTGCAGGGCATGGGCGGGATTTACGGCGTACAGAATCTGCGGAGCGCGCAGGATGGCCATAACTCCCAGCACCGTCAGCGCAGCGAACCACAGCAGGATAACCGGCCCGAAAAAGCGCCCGATCTTGTGGGTGCCGTGATTTTGCACCGCGAACAGCCCGATCAGGATCGCCAGGGTGAACGGCAGGACAAGGTGCTTCAGCGCGTCATTGTCGACCGCGATGCCTTCCACCGCCGACAGCACCGATATGGCCGGGGTCAGCATGCCGTCGCCGTAAAACAGCGCGAGTCCCAGAAGCGCCACGACGCCGATAGCGGTCTTGGCGGGGCGGCTCACCGGCGCGCGATGGGCCAGCGCGGCCAGCGCCATGACGCCGCCTTCACCATTATTGTCCGCGCGCAAAATCAGGAACACATACTTGATCGTCACCACCACGATCAGCGACCAGAAGACGAGCGATACGCAGCCGTATATCGCTGCGGCACTAGCCCCCCCCGCCGCCTGGATCGAGGCGCGCATGGCGTAAAGCGGACTGGTGCCGATGTCGCCGAACACCACGCCCAGGGCGCCAAGAGTAAGAGCCAGGTCGCGTTTAAGGCTGCGCCCAGAAGACGCTTGGATATCTTGTTTCATGATGGGGAAGTGCCTCACTTTTAAAAACAGGCCGGGCGGTGAGAAGGCGCCGTCAGGTCTTCTGCTACGGCCGCTCCCATGGAACGGTCAGGGAAATCTCCAAAGACTCAGCCATACATTCAAATAGTGATCTGAGTACCCAATTCTACTACCCGGTTGGGGTCACGATGGTCTTGCATCAAAAGAAACGCTGTGCCCCCCCGCGTCCTGGTTCGCTGCACCCCTTGAGGGGCAAAGCGCGCGGGACCATAGGCTTAGTCCCGGCAAGCGCCCAGTGGGGCGAGGCAGAATGGCGCAGGATTGGCCATAAGTCTTTGGCAGATTTAATTTATTTCACCGACCAAGGTTGTTGCGCCCCTGGGGGCGCCGCCCGCCACCAAATCGGGGCGGCTGTCTTCGCCGCGGCCGCCGATAAAGCCCTGTACCGGATACAGCCTGCCGCCCCAGCTGCCGGTCTTGAGATTGAAGACCCTGACCAGCGACCAGTCATTGCCGCTGGAGACATCCTCGACCGGATTGTTCAGGTAGATTGCGCCGTCGTTCAGCCAGTTGGCGTGATCCACCCGGATTTCGCGCGCACTCACCGTCGCCCGCACCACCGCGACATGGCCGCGGGTTGGCCCGGCATAGTTGTTCAACACCATCACCGTGCCCTCTTCGGGCAAGGGCGTGCGCGGATATTTTCCCGCCGCCTGATCCCACCAGGTATAGGCGTCGCCGTAAATCTTGATGCTGGAATGTTCGCGCGCATAAGGCACGCATTGCAGCGGCTTGTGGGGTTGCACCACCGTCTGGCGGTTTTCATACGGCATTGGACTTTCGCGATCGTCCATCACCGTGCTGGCGCAGCCGCAAAGGCCCATCGCCAACAAGCCCGCCGCCGCCAATCTTGCGATTGCTTGCATCATGCCGATCCTCAACCCCGCGCCAGTCTAGGCGCGGCTGGTTCAAGGCGGCGTTAGAGGGGTTGTTCAAAAATGTGGCGTCTTTTTAAGACACCGCTAACCATGACCGCGGCGCTATTCGCCGGGACTGATCTGTTGACGCACGGTGCGCGGCGCCAAGACGCCCATGGCGCCGATGGACACCAGGCCTGACACCGCGAAGAAGAAGAACAGCGCGCTCCAATTGGATTCGGCGAAGGCGAAAACCGGCAGGACCACGCCCACCACCAGTTCCGGTATGCCGCGCCAGCCGCCATTCTGAATCTCGCCGACCCGGGTGGTGCGGTTGAAGTCCATCCGGCTGGAGAAAAAGGCTTCGAAGGTGGCGCGGGTATTGGCCAGGATCAGGCCGGACGGGAAAACCACCGCCAGCAGCAAGGAAGGAATCAGCTTGGCTTCTTTCTGGCGGCCCAGCATGCGCTGGCCCAGATAGAGATAGCCGATCGAGGATGCGATCCCCAGCGCGGTGACCATCAGGCCCAGCCAGGTGACGCCGGGATAATAGACCACGCCCATATACATCAGGGTGAGCGAAATCGCGGCGCTGGCGAAAGCCAGCATATAGAAGGAGAATTGGCACATTTGCAGCGTCATCGCCGCGCGCTTCCAAAGCGGCATGGTGCTGGACCAGATCACCGGCATCAGCTTGCGCGCCACTTGCGCATGCCCCTTGGTCCAGCGCGCTTGCTGGGCCCGCCAGGCGGCGGCGGTTTGCGGCAGTTCGCCGGGCACCACCACATCCGACACCATGGCGCCGCGCCAACCCTGCATCATGCAGCGCATGGAAAGATCCAGGTCCTCGGTCAGCGTATCGCCGGTCCAGCCGCCGCCTTGCTCAATGGCGGTGCGATTCCAAACCCCGGCGCTGCCGTTGAAAGAGATCGGCATTCCGGCGCGGAAGCGCGCCTCTTGCTCCACGGAGAAATGCGCATCCAGCAGCACACCTTGCACCCGCGTCAGCCAGTTGGCGGCGCGGTTGGCATGGCCCCAGCGCGCCTGAACAAAGGCCAATCCGCTATCGGCCAACAACACCGGCACGGTACGGCGCAGAAAGTCGGCGGGCGGCACAAAGTCCGCGTCCAGCACCGCCACAAAGGGCGCGTCGGAATGGCTAAGGCCATAGGCGAGATTTCCGGCCTTGAAACCTTTGCGGTCGCCGCGGCGTAGAATCTGGAAATTGACATTTTCCGGCACCACCGCGCGCACGCTGGCGGCCAATTCGTCATGGCCCGCGTGATCGCCATCGTCGAGCAATTGAATGGTGAGGCGGTCGAGCGGCCAATGCATGCGTGCCGCGCTGGCGGCCACGCGCGCGGCCAAGGGGCCTTCGTTGCAGACCGGCAATTGCACCAGGACATGCGGCAGATCGGCGTCATCCAGTTCCGCATGCTTCAAGTACGGGCGCTTGCGGAACACGCGCACCCAAGCCAGAGCGGCGAGCTGGACCGAAAGCGTGCAGACGCAGATCAAAACGATGCAAAGGGCAAATTGAAGGAATTGGGAAAGATCGTACATGGCGATCGTTCAGGCCCCCACAAGGCTTGTTTTTCTTAACCGGTGAACCGGCCGTTCCGGCCCGTTTTGGACCTTTGACCGGCGGTTAGGCCCCGGCGGTGCGAACTTCTCCTGCCCGGCGTCCTTTAGCAAGAGGGTGCAGTGCAAAATGAGCCTATCAGCCTCGGGAAGCCTCATAAAATCAAGGTCCTGCAAGGGGTCTTACCGGTTAACCGGCCCAAAAAGCTCCTCCTGAAACTGGGATTTGGCTCTCACCGTTCCCATATTAAGATCAAGGACCGTGAGGGGCACGGACAGGAGCTTGTCATGATTCGACCTTATCCCATCCCCCGCCTTTGGGTCCGGGCGGTTCCCCTAACCCTGGCGGCATTGCTGCTCGCGGGGTGTATGACGCCTTCGCCCTATGCCCCGCGCCTGGAAGGCCAGCGGACCGGTTACACCGACCGGGCGCTGACCCAGAACCGCTACCGCATCACCTTTACCGGCAATACGGCGACCCCTCGGGAGACGGTGGAAAGCTATCTGCTGCTGCGCGCCGCGGAAGTGACCCGCGCCGCCGGCTACACCAACTTTATGTTCGACACCCGCAATACCAAGGCCAACCACAGCTATCAGACGGTGCCCTATGGCCCCCCGGATCCCTATTGGGGCTACTATCGCCGCGGCTTTGGCTATTGGGGCGGTTGGGGCTTTGCCTATGACCCGATGGTGGATGTGGTCGTGCGCACCAACTACGAAGCCTATGCCGAGATCGTGCTGCTGA
>DATEEB010000024.1:0-11683 GCA_035281345.1 Rhizomicrobium sp.
TCACGGTTTCCCCGCCCAAGGGTGAAAGCCCGGAGCCCCAGGTTTGGCGCGCGCCGGAATTGTTGCATGGCTTGGGCAACATCATCGAAAACGCGGCGGACTTTGCCAACGCAGTGGTGGCGGTGACAGCCGACTGGGACGAGGAGTTTCTCCGCGTTGCTGTGACCGATGACGGCCCGGGCTTCGCACCGGAAATCTTCGAGGCCCTGGGCGAGCCCTATATCACCTCGCGGCCCGGTCATCATGCCCTGGGCGAAGCCGAGATCGGCCCGCCGGGCCTGGCGCAGCATGAAGGCATGGGGCTTGGGTTCTTCATCGCCAAGATCTTGCTGGAACAAACCGGCGGGCTGGTTAACGCGGAAAATCCTTCCCAAGGCGGGGCGCAGGTTTCCATCCGTTGGGCGCGCGGCGTGATCGACGGGCCGCAACCCCCGGCACAATCCGAGCCGGGCTGAAACGTTTGACGGCTTGTCAAAAGGGTACTAAAGCCCCCGCGCGGCCCCAGACCGGCCTTGAAACGAAGCCGAATGAGCGACGATAAGACCCTTCTTTTGGTGGAAGACGACCGCCCTCTACGCGAGCGTTTGGCGCGCGCCATGGAAGCGCGCGGCTTTGTTGTGACTCAGGCGGAATCGGTGGCGGAAGGCAAAGCCTGCGCCAGGGACACGCCGCCCGCCTATGCCGTGGTGGATTTGAAGCTGGAAGACGGCAATGGCCTGGATGTTGTGGAAACGCTTCACACCACGCGTCCGGAAAGCCGCGTGGTGGTGCTGACCGGTTTCGGCAATATCGCCACCGCCGTGGCCGCCGTGAAGTATGGCGCCATCGACTATCTGCCCAAGCCTGCCGATGCCGACGATATCTTGGCGGCGCTGATGGCGGTGCCGGGCTCCAAGCCCAAGCCGCCGGAAAATCCCATGTCGGCCGACCGGGTGCGCTGGGAGCATATCCAGCGCGTCTATGAACTTTGCGGGCACAATGTGTCGGAAACGGCCAGACGGCTGAACATGCATCGCCGCACGCTGCAGCGGATTTTGGCCAAGCGCTCGCCGCGCTAGCGCGCGATCTTTTTTGCCGTTTTTTGGGCGGTCTTTTTCGGACGACGCTTGATGGGCGGCATGGCCGCCAATTGCGCCGCGCGGCCCACCAGTATGTCTTTCAACATCTTTTTGGTCAGCGCCGACAGCCGCACCAGGATGAAGGGGAATTTGCGGTAATGGTCGGTGATGTAGAAAAGCTCCGGCTCGGCTTCCAGCATCATGTCGCGCATTTCCATCGAGCCCACCTGTAAGGTCACCGCATCTTCCTTGTGATGCGTCTTGGCGAGGAAGCGGTCGTGAATGAAGACCGAGGGTTGGTTGAACCAGGGCCGTTCATCGGTGCCGGGGATAGCGAGCATTACCTTGCGGGCTTCAGCTTTGGTCAACATCCGGCAATATCAGGTTGGGGGTTTGCGCCAAGGCGCTTGCTTGCAGATTGCGCGACAACCGCTCCGCTGCGCAGCGCGCGAAGCTGATGATGACGGCCTTGCGGCGGCTGGCGTGCAAGGATTGCGCTTCCGCCTCCTTGACGATCGAGCCGCCATAACGGTCGGCCACGATCAGCCCGGTTTGATGCGGCACATGTTCGTGCGGAAAATCCGGCGGAATGGCAAAATAGAACAGATCGCAATAATCCAGATAGTCCGGCCATTTGTTGTCGCCGCGCAGATCGGCCAGCGCCACTTTGATCTCCACCCCCAGCATTTCGCCGCCGGCGCCGATGGCGGCGACATCCAGCCTGCGTCCATTGGGCAGGGTGAATTCCAGAATGGGCGAGTAGCCTTCCTCCAGCAGAAGGCGGCTCACCCCGCGCGCGACCTCGGCGGCGGTGGAGGAGGAGATCAAGTTTGGTATTCCATTTCACCATGGGCGGCCTTGAGCCGCCCATCCAGAGTCAAAGGCTCCATCTCAGTTTGAAGCCCTGGATGGCCGGGTTGTGAAGTTTACCCTCCGGTCGCGCTTCGCGCGAGCCGGGGGGCCCGCCCATGGACAAACTCCAACACCGCCCGCGCCGCGCGCAAGCTCGGCGCTTCATCGCCTTCGCCGAGCCGCCGCCCGAATTCTTTCATGGCTTCGACCTGGGCATCGCGGGCGGCCTCGTCGCGTAACAAATGCTCCACCGCGTCCGCCAGATTTTCCGGCGTGGCGCGTGCTTGCAGAAATTCCGGCACCGCTTCACGCTCCAAAAGAATGTTGATCAGGGTGATATGGGTCACCGTCATCAGGAATTTGGACAGAAAGAATGTCAACCCGCCCACCTTATAGCCCACCACCATGGGCGTGTGCGCCAGAGCCAGCTCCGCCGTCACGGTGCCGCTTGCGGCCAGCGCCACATCGGCGGCGTCGAAGGCGGCATACTTGTCCGCTTCGCCTTCCAGGATATGCAAGGGCGTCGGCCAGTCGGCCGTGCCGGCGCGAACCTTGCCCGCGACATGCGGGACGGTGGGCAAAAGACAAACCAGCCCGGGAATTCTGCGCGCCAACAACGCCGCCGCCGCCCGGAACACCGGCAGAATGAAGCGGATCTCGCTGGTGCGGCTGCCCGGCAGAACCGCCAGCAACGGGGTGTCCGCAACCATCCCCAGCCGCACGCGCAAGGCACGCCCGCCCGTTACCCGCTCCGCCCGCTCGATCACCGGGTGACCGACAAATTTTGCCTTCAATCCATGTTTCTCGAAAAACGGCACCTCAAAGGGAAACAGCGCCAGCACCAGATCGAAATAACGGGCCATGGCCTTGGCGCGATAGGCGCGCGACGCCCAGACCTGGGGCGCGACATAGTCCACTGTCTTTATCGAGGGATCGCGCTTTTTAATCGCGCGCGCCACCCGGTGGGTGAAATCGGGACTATCGATCACCACCACCGCATCGGGTTTGGTTTGGACCGCAAAATCCACCGCCTGTTTCACGCGTTTGAGAATGGCGGGAATGGCCGGCACCACCTCGCGCAACCCCATCACGGCGGTGTCGTCCAGCGGATAAAGGCTTTGAAAGCCCTCCCGCGCCATCGCCAAACCGCCCACGCCGGTGAAACATACGCGGCCGCCGGCCAGTTGCTTGAGCCCCGCCATCAACTGCGCGCCCAGCGCGTCGCCCGATGGCTCGCCGCAGACCAGCATCAGATGGATTTTTGTTTGCGCGTCCGCAGACGGCTTCACGGTTTCACGCCGATCACAAACAGACCCAGCCGATCAGCTTCCGCCGCCACCGCCCGCTTGTCCAGGATCAGGGCGGCGCCCGCCTCCACCGCGATCCCGGCCAGAAAGGCCTCCGCCGCGTTCCGCACGGTCTGGACGCCCACCACCGGCATATCGGTCTTGGCGTCCTGAAGCGGTTTGAGCGCCTTGGCCAACACGCCGCGCTTCTTCTGCGCCGTGCCGCGCAGGCTTTCGCGCAGAACCGGAATGCGCGCCAGCATGGCATCGGTGCCTTCGGCGGCCTCCACCGCAAGCGCCAGCCCTTCGCACACCACGGCCGCCTGACCCACATCCAGCGCGCCCAGCGCATGCACAATTCTGAACGCCTGAAGGACATCTGAGAAATGCTCTTCCTGCGGCGCGATGCGGCCCAGCGTTCCTTCGTCGGCCACCAACGCGGGCGCGGCCTCGGCCACGCTGATGGCGTTCAGCCCTTCATCCTCGCAAATGCCGACGATGAAGCGCAGCAGCGCATCATCGCCCTTCTTTGCCGCCGCGATCGCCTTGGGCAACAGAACCAAGCCCTTGGCATCCAATTTCATTTCCGAGAATTTCGGCCGGTCCACCTTGCCCGCCAGCAACACGTCCGCCGCGCCCGCGCCCTTCAGCGCCTTGATGATGCGCCCCGGTTCCCCCGGCGTCAGCCATTCATGCGGAAAATCCTGGACCCAGTCTTCGGCGGCGCTACCCACCAGCGGCACGACAAAGACCCCGCGCCCCGCGGCCCTTGCCGCATGCGCCACCACGCGCGGCAGCTCGCCGCCGCCGGCGATCAGGCCCAGATTTTTGGTTCCGTCCTTCACACGCCATCTCCGCCGCGCCGCCGCGCCAGACACAGATCCTGTTTGGCGTCGGCGAGAATGAAGTCCACCATCTCGGCCACTTCGGCGACGCCGGCATATTTGTCCTTCGCGGCGCGGGCCCGGTCGGCATGGCTGCCGCCTTCACCATAAAACACCGAACGAAATGTGGCGCGCAGGGCGTTGATGATGTCGCGCGAAAGTCCGCGCCGCTTCAGCCCGATCAAATTGAGTCCCGCCAGTTCCACATGATCGCCGAACGCCATGGCATAGGGGATCACATCGCGGTTGACGCCGGTCAGCCCACCGATCATCGCGCCTTTGCCGACGCGGCAGAATTGCTGCACCGCCGCCAGCCCGCCGAAGATCACGCCATCTCCGATTTGGACATGTCCGCCCAGCGCCACCGAATTGGCGAAGGTCACGCCCTCGCCCACATGGCAATCATGGCCGACATGGGCGTTGGCCATAAAATAGCCGTTCGCGCCCACCTTGGTCAGTCCGCCGCCTTTGCGGCTGCCCACATGCATGGACACCATTTCGCGCAGCACGCAATCGGGTCCGATGTCCAGCTGCCCGTCGGCAAAATCATTGCCGCGAATCTGCCCCTCGCCGCCGATCGCCACTCCGGGATAAAGATCGCAGCGCATACCCACTCTTGTGATGCCCGTCACCGAGACATGCGAACGCAAACGCACGCCGTCCTCCAAAGTGGCGCGCGCGCCGACATGGCAGAATGGCCCGATCTCGACGCCTGCGCCGATCACGGCGCCGTCTTCCACCACCGACGAGGGATGCACGCTCGGCGTGGTCTTTTTGGGGCGTGAGTTTGTCGCGCCTTCGCTCATGTACTTCTTGTACACATCGCTTGGCGCTCCTGCTCACGCCCCAAAAATCCTCGCGCCTTCATCCGGCGCTCGCGCCGTCATGGATCATGGCGCTGAACTGCGCCTCGGCGCAAAGATCCTCGCCGACAAAGGCCTGGCCTTCGAATTTCCATACCGGGCCGCGTTGCCGCAACTTCTTCACCGGCATGCGCAGCAAATCGCCCGGCACCACGGGCTTGCGGAATCGCGCCTTCTCGATGGTCATGAAATAAACCGCCGGCGCGGCCTCTTCCTTCAGGCTGTGCACCACCAGCGCCCCGGCGGTCTGGGCCATGGCCTCCACGATCAACACGCCGGGCATCAAAGCCCGCTCGGGGAAATGCCCGAGGAAAAAAGGCTCGCTGATGCTGACGGCCTTGTAGCCCGTGGCGCTTTCATACGGCACGATATCTGCGAGCTTCTCAACCAGCAGCATCGGGGGGCGATGCGGCAGCAGCAATTTGATCTGCTCGACATCCAAAATGGCGGACTCAGTCATTGCGGCCTTGTTTGCGGGGCTTGGCCAGACGCGCCAGCGCGTGAATCTCCCGGGCCCATTCTCTTACAGGTTTCGCGGGCGCCCCGCCATAATCCTGGCCGCCTTCCAAAAATATCGCCGAACCGGTTCCGGCACGCGCGCCCATCCGTGCCCGCGTACCCACGCGCGTATGATCGCCCAACCCCACTTGACCGGCCAGCACCACGCCATCCTCCAGCACCACACTGCCGGCAAGACCGGTCTGGCCCGCGACCACGCAATGCCTTCCGATCTGGCAGTTGTGGCCGATCATGATCAGATTATCGAGTTTGCTGCCTTCGCCGATCACCGTGTCGCCCAAGGCGCCGCGATCGATGGTGGTGGACGCGCCGATCTCGACATCGTCCTGCACGATGACGCGGCCCAGTTGCGGAATCTTGAGATAATCCTCGCCCGTGGTGGCAAAGCCGAAACCGGGCTGGCCGATATGCGCGCCGGGAAGAATGGTGACGCGGTCGCCGACATAGGCATGGCTGATGGTGACGCAGGCGCCGATCTCGCAATGACGCCCAATCGCGACACCGGGCCCAATCACCGTTCCGGGACCCAGCCGGGTGCCGTCACCGATTTCCGCCGCCGGCCCGATCACCACACCAGGGGCAAGCTCCACATCACGCCCGATGCGCGCCTGGGATGAAATCGCTTCCTTTTGCGGCCAACGCGGCTGGGAATGATCGGGATAAAACAAAGCCGCGACCGCCGCGAAGCTGCGGCCGACGGACGCAACCTCCAGCACCGTCATGCTGGCAGGCGCGGGCGGACGCTTGCCGGCCTTTTGGGGCGACTGCGCGAGCAGGCACACACCCGCCCGCGAGGCGGTGAAAATATCGCGCAAGGCGGCGGCGCCCGAAAAGAATGTCAGGTGCTGCGGGCCCGCGCCCGCCAAATCCGCCAGATCGAAGACTTGCTGCGTGCCGTCAACACCGGCGGCAAGCGCGACCCCTGTCTTTTCGCAAATTTGCGCCAGCGTAAAAGGCCCGCGATTTTCGAAAAAACGGGGATCGGCCATCGGGCATCAATTCTTGCGCGCGGCCGGCGGGGCTGCGTTCAGGTTCACCTTGAACGAGGGCATCTTCTGGTTCAGCCGGGTGATGGCGTCAACGGTAATGTCGAACTTCCTGTCGGTGGCGAACACCACCGCCTGCTTGTCCAAGACGATGTTGGCGCCGCGTTCCTTGATCAATTGCTGCAGGATCGGCTCCAGCGCCTGTTCCATCGCCTGACGCGCCTGCGCGAAAGCTCTTTTGAGCTGTTCGTCCTTGCGGCCGGCGGCGGCGTTCAAGGCCTGCTCCCTGGCGCGGAAGGATTCCAGGCGTTTTTGGCGCACTTCCGGCGCCAGAATGGCCACCTGCTGTTGCAAGGTGCGGCCTTCGGCCTGCAGCGATTTGCCCTGCGCCGACAAGTCGGCCTTGGCCTGATTGGCATAGACCTGCATCTGGCGGCCAATGTCCTGGCCCACCTTGGAAAACTGCATGAGGGCGCCGCGGTCCAGCACCACCATCTTGGGCTGGGGCGGATCGGCCAGGGCCGGAGCGGCGGAGGCCGAAAGAATCGCAAAAGCGAGCGCGAGAGAGGTCTTGGTCATCTTAGTATCCTGTGGCAGTGCTGAAGTGGATGATCTGGGCGCGGTCATAGTGGGTTTTAGCATAAGGCAGGCCGAGGTTGATCTGAACCGGTCCGAACGGGGATTTCCATTGCACGCTGATGCCGGCCGAGCCGCGGAAGGCCAGATTGTCCTTCACGCAAGTGCCGATGCCCGAATATTGGGGGCCGGTGCAAACCCGCGGCCCGCTCAGCGTATCCAGCCGGCCCATGGTGCCAAAATCGGTGAACAGCGATAGCGCTATGCCATAGCTTTCCGGCAAGAGCGAGGGAAAGCGCATCTCGGCCGAACCGATGGCGCGCACTGTGCCGCCCAAGGCGCCCGTATTGTTGGGGGTTACGAGATCGCGCGGGCCGACACCGGCCAGCGCAAAACCGCGGAAACTGTCGCCGCCATCGAAGAAGCGCTGGAAGAAGGGCACGGCAACACCGTCATAACCGGTGATGTAACCGAACTTGCCGCTCAGGCTTGAAACAATAGCCCCATCCCACAAGGACTTGTAGGTGGAGAAGGTCGCGCCGGTGTTGATGAACTTCAAATTGCCGTTCAGGCCCGCAAAACTCTGCGAGAAAGAAAAAGTCGAGCCGGCGGTCGGCCGGCGGTAATCGTCCAGATCGTTGTAGGAATAGACATAGCCGAAGATCGAGCCATTGGTGGAACCCGCCGCCAGCAGCACTTCGTTCGGCGCGCCGGGATAGGGCCGAATCTCGGCGATCTGATAGCTGTAGCTGACCGACACCGAACTGAATTCCGAAATCGGAAAGCCCAAGCGCAGCACGGCCGCCGTGGTGTTGCTTTGATAGGCCGCCTGGTCGTAATTGGTCTGGGTCTGGTAAATGTCGAAGCCGGCGGCCAATTCGCGGTCCAGGAAATACGGCTCGGTGAAACTGAACTGCGCCTGCTTGGTGATATAGGAGGCCGACAGCGACACGCGCATGCTTTGCCCGCGTCCGAACCAGTTGGTGTCGGTATAGCTGATTTCGCCCAATAACGAAGTGTAAGAAGAATACCCCAACCCCACCTGCAACGAGGCCGTGGATTGTTCGGTGACCGCCACGGTCAGGTTGGTGCGGTCGGGCTGGCTGCCGGGGACATTCTTGACGTCCACTTCCTTGAAAAAGCCCAGACTGCGGATGCGGGAGCGCGAACGGTCGATCAGAACCCGATTGAAAGCATCGCCTTCCTGCAGACGGAACTGACGGCGGATCACTCTGTCCAGGGTACGCGTATTGCCGGAAATATTGATCTTCTCGATATAGACGCGCGGCCCCTGCACGATCTCGAAGCCCAGATCGATGGTGCGCCTCTTCACATCGCGCTTGATGCGGGGATGGACCTCGGCGAAGGCATAGCCTTGGGTGCCCGCCGCGTTGGTCAGGGCGTCGATCGCCTTCTGCACCGCATCCTGGGAATAAATGTCGCCCTTCTGGGCGTCCACCAGCGGACGCAGCTGGGCGGCGGGCAGCTCGCGGATCTTGGAATCGATGGTGATAGCACCGAAGCGGTAGCGCGCACCCTCTTCCACCGTGAAATTGAGATAGAAACTCGTGCGATCCGGGGTGAGCTGGGCGACCGCGCTCAACACCTTGAAGTCGGCATAGCCGCGATTGATATAATAGCGTCTGAGCGACTCGCGGTCGAACTGCAGCCGGTCGGGGTCGTAGTTGTCATTGCTGGCCAAAAATTTCCACCAGCGGCTTTCCTCGGTGGCGATCTGGCCTCGCAGCGTATCGCTGTTGAATATCTTATTGCCGATAAAGTTGATCTTGCTGACGCCGGTGGTGGGCCCGTCGGTGATGGAGAAAATCAAATCGACGCGGTTTTGCGGCCGCTGGATGATCTGCGGATCGACGCGGGCGGCGAATTTTCCGTTGCGGCGGTACAGTTCAATGATGCGCTGGACATCGGCCTGGATCTTGGCGCGGGTGAAAACGGCGCGCGGTTTGATCTGGACTTCCTTGGTCAGTTCCTTGTCGGTGACCTTGCTGTTGCCCTCGAACACCACCTGATTGACGATGGGGTTCTCGGTGACCCGGATGGTCAGGGTGTTGGTCTCGCCGTCGAAACTGGTGCGGACATCGGAGAACAGGCCCGTGGCGGTCAGCGCCTTCAAGGCGGCATCGACCTCGGTGGGGCTGTAATTGTCGCCCTCGCGCACGCCGACATAGGTCAGGACCGTGCCGGGCTCGACCCGCTGCGTGCCCCGGACGACAATGTGCTGGATGACGCGCGGCACTTCAGCCGCGGGCGCCGCCGCCTGAGCCGCGGGATTGGCCGCCGCGGCAGCCTCGGCATTGTTGGGCTGCTGGGCCTGCTGGTTCAGATCGGCGGCCCGCTCCGCTGAGCCCGGACGCAGTTGGGCGCCCGCGGGCCCTGCCGCCAACGCCAAAACAAGTCCCGCGGAGGTCGCGCGCAACAACCTGCTTCTAAGGCGCAATGTCCGCATCCTAAGGTTTGGCCAACTCGTCTATGGGCGCAGGCTAGCGGCCCGGTTTTCAGAAAAGATTCAGCCGGACCAGGTCATTCCAGGTCGTCAAGAGCATCAACCCCAGGACCAAAGCCAGTCCAAGCCGAAATCCAACGTCCTGGGCCCGCGCACCAAGCGGACGCCCCAAAACAGCTTCGCATGCATAGTACAGAAGATGCCCTCCGTCGAGGAGCGGAATGGGGAAAAGATTGACCAGCCCGATGCTTACAGAAAGGATAGCCACCAGGTTGAGCAGCGGCAAAAAGCCGAAATCCGCCACTTGCCGGGTCATACCCGCAATCCCCACAGGCCCCCGGAGCTGATCGGCACTGGCGGTCCCCTGGATCATCTGTCCGATCCCCAGGAAGGTATTCTTGATGATGTTCCAAGTATCGGAGCACGCCGCAGCAAAGGCCCCTACCGGCCCATAGCGCTCATGGGTCAAGAGGATTTTGGGGTCGGGGCGCACGCCAATCACCATCTGGGTGGTTTCATTGCCCAGGACATCGCGGGTCTTCATCAGTTTCGGGCTAACCCAGATGTTCATATCCCGATTGCCGCGATGGATGCCCATGGCCAGCGGGGCCCCGCCGCTGACGGAAATGATTTCCGGCAATTGCTGGAAATTGGTGATCTCGGTGCCGTCGATCCGGGTGACCCTGTCACCCGGCAAAAGACCGGCCGCCTGCGCGGGGCTACCCTCGGTGACATGGCCGATGACGGGGGCCACGATGGTGCGCCCGCTATAGAGCGACAGACCGGTGAGAATCACGATGGCGAGCAGAAAGTTGGCAAGCGGCCCGCAAAAAACGACCAGCGCGCGCTGATAGAGCGGCTTGAGCATCAGTATTCCCGCCCGCTCTTGTGCCGTCATTTTTTCGGCCGCCCCAGGATCGGGACGCGAGGAGGCGTCGGCATCGCCGGCAAATTTCACATAGCCGCCGATCGGCAGCCAGCTCAGCTTCCACCGCGTGCCGTACTTGTCATTCCAGCCGAAAATCTCCTTGCCGAACCCGATGGAAAAGACGTCCACCTTCACGCCGAAATAGCGCGCCGTCAGGAAATGGCCCAACTCGTGAAAGAACACCACCAAAGTGATGACAAAGAGGAATGCGGGCAGGCCCAGCGGCGTCCAGGCCATCAAATCGCGTATCGTGTCCAACATCATGTCCCTACCCTTTGGCAGATTTCCTCCGCCAAGATGCGCGCCCGGGCATCGATGCCCAATACGCTTTGCAAATCGCCCGCCATGCCGTTGCTGCCCACATCCTGATCCAGGGCGGCGGCCACGACCCGGGGGATATCCAGAAAACCGATGCGCCGGTCCAGGAATGCCTGTACCGCGATCTCATTGGCGGCATTGAGCACCGTCGGCGCCAAGCCGCCCGACCGCATGGAGCCGATGGCAAGATTAAGCGCGGGAAACCGGTCATGCGCGGGGGGATGGAAAACCAGACTGCCCAGTTGGGCCAGGTCTAGCCGCCGCGAAGGCGAAGGAATGCGGCGCGGCCAGCCCAAAGCATGGGCGATGGGCGTGCGCATGTCGGGCGCCGACAAATGCGCCATGGTGGTGCCGTCCTCGTAACTGACCAGGCAATGCACAATGGATTGGGGGTGCACCACCACGCCCAGCTTTTCCGGCGGCAGGGCAAAAAGGAAATGCGCTTCGATCAGTTCCAGCCCCTTGTTCATCAGGGTGGCGCTGTCGAGCGAGATTTTTCGGCCCATCGCCCAGTTGGGATGGGCGACGGCTTCTTCGACGGTCGCGGCCCGCATGCGCTCCAGCGTCCATTCGCGGAACGGCCCGCCGGAGGCGGTGATGGTGACCAGATCGGCCTCGCTGGCATCGCCGCAGCCCAGCACTTGGAAAATGGCGTTATGCTCGCTGTCCACCGGTAGGACTTGCGCACCGGATTTTTCGATGGCTTCGCGGAACACCGCACCTGCCGCCACCACACATTCCTTGTTGGCCAACGCCACCACCACGCCACGACGGATGGCGGCCAGCGCAGGCTCGATGGCCGCCGCCCCCATGATCGCCACCATCACGAAATCGCTGGCGCGCGATGCCGCCGCGATCACCGCTTGGCGGCCGGCGGCCACTTCGATGCCGGTGCCCGAAAGGCCGGCCTTCAATTCTGCGAACAATTGCTCATTGCCGATCACCGCCA
>DATEEB010000025.1:0-6774 GCA_035281345.1 Rhizomicrobium sp.
GAGGCCCAATTCGGTGTCTTCGGTGATGCACCATTCGCTCCAGCCATCCACCTCTTCCAGCGCGTCCTTGGCGACAATGGTCATGGTGCCGTGTTGGATGATGGCGTTGTGCTCATTGCGCTCCACCATGCCGATATGGAAGAAGCCGCGATATTCCTCATAGGCCATCGCCTTAAAGCGGCTTTGGCCGGAATCGCGGTAATCTTGCGGGCCCTGCACCAGCGCAATGCCCGGCGAGGCGAAATAGGGAATGACTCGTCTCAGCCAAAAGGGCCGCACTTGGTAATCGCTGTCGATCACCGCGACATAGCGGGCGGATGGGTCGGTCAAAGCCAGGGCGCGGTTCAGCGCTCCGCCTTTAAAGCCCTGCAGGCCATCAAAATGGAAAAAGCGGAACCGCGCGCCCGAGGCGTTCAACAGGCGGCAATGGGCTTCCACGGGCCGCCAAATTTCGGGGTCTGAGGTGTTGTTGTCCAGAACGATGACTTCGAAATTATCATAGTCCAGCCGCGCCACCGCGTTCAGCGTCTCGATCACCATCTGGGGTGGCTCGTTGTAGGTGGGCACATGAATGGAGACGCGCGGACTGTTCTGCGGAATGCCCACCCGCACCACGCGCCGCTCCACGCGCCACAGGCTGGCGGCCAGCTCGATGCCCTCCGTCAGGATCACCGCGCAGGCCAAAACCACCAAAGGCGACATGGCGATTAAGGCGGCGATATCGGTAAGATCGACATACTCCAATGCGGTGGCGTCGATCAGCGCGAGCAGGCCGGTGGAGATCAACACGATCATGCCGCCCATCACCAGATAGCCGGTCTGGCGTACCTTGGGCATGCGGCCCAGGACCAGAAGCCCCAAAAGCAGGCTGATGATGGCGGCCATCAGCGCATAGCTGCGCCATTCCGGGAAGGTCCGGATCAGGCCGGTGAAGGCGAATTTGGGATTGCCGCTGGCGTCGAACAGGCCCCAATAGGCGCCCACCGCGCCCTCGCCCCGGTTTTTCCAAGGCTGATCATAGGCTTCGAACAGATAATAGTCCCAGCCCTTTTCCATCGCGAACTGCACAAAGGCGCGCAGAAAATAGCCTTCATTGGCGGCGCTGGCTTCGGCGCGCCCGCGAGTGCGCCCTTCCGACGGCCAGCCCGCCTCGCCCACCACGATCTGCTTGTCGGGAAACTCGCCCTGAACATGGTTGTAAAAACGTTCGATGGATCTCAGGCTGCCACGAATGTCCACATTCTCCCAATAGGGCAGCAAATGGACAAAGATGACGTCCACATGCTTGCCGATCTCCGGCGTCAGCATCCAAGTGGACCAGGGTTCGGCGGTGGTGATCTTGATGCGGGCGGGCAAGGCGGCGCGCACCCGCAGAATATAGTCATTGAGCTGATCGGCAGAAACATAGCCTTCCAGCTGGGTCTCGTTGCCCACGATCACCCGGTCGATGGTACGCCGGTTGGCCAGCGCCGTCTTGATCGCCAGATCGATGCTCTTTTCGTTCTGCTCCAGGTCCGGGCTGATCCAGATGCCCAGCGACACCGTCATGCCATGGCGCCGCGCGATCTGGGGCACCTTTTCCATGCCGCCATCCACCGTATAAGTGCGGATATGGCTGGTGAGCTTGGAAAGCTGCGCCAGGTCGCGGTCAATCCGTTCGGGAGTGATGTTCTTGTTCTGGCGCAGGGTGAACATATGGCTGGGATTGTAAGCGATGCCGCGCACCTGCCCGTCCCATTCCGGCGCCGAGATCGTATAGTCGCGGCTGGTCCAGAAGAAGACGCTGGCGCTCACCACCATCACCAGCGCAAGGCCGATACGCAGGCGTCCGCCGCCCAGGGGACGCGCCATCCATAACCGGGTGAAGAAACCGCGCACGGAGGTTATTGCTGCTCCCTCTCGCTGGGATCGGGGATATAACCCTTTTCGCCGCGTTTGGGAGCGGGTGTGGTTTCAATCAGCCTGATGTCGAACAGCAGCGTCTGGTTGGGCGGGATCGCCCCCCCGCCGGCGCCGCGCACGCCATAGCCCAGATTGGGCGGTATGGTCAGCAGCCAGCGATCGCCTTCGCGCATCAGTTGCAGCGCCTCGATCCAGCCCGGGATCACGCTGTTGAGCTTGTAGGAGGCCGGCAATCCCGGCGAGGTACCGTCGAACACCACACCGGTGATCAGCGTGCCGGTGTAATAGACCTTCACCGTGTCGGTGCCTTGCGGCCGTTTGCCATAGCCATTCTGGATGATGCGGAACTGCAAGCCGCTGGGGCGCACAATCACGCCCTTCTTTTGCCTGTTCTCTTCCAGATATTTCAGATTGGCTTCAATGCTGAGCGGATCGTCCGCCGCCAGCCCCGGCAAAAGGCCTACCGTCGTCCAACCCATCAGCGCCAACGCCGCTGTCCTGCGATCCATTATCTTCTCCGAACGCCCCACCTTTAACCTATCTTAGCCAGGCCGAAACGTCAGCTATACTTGGTCGCCAGGTGGATCAGGACCACCAGGCCGAAAATGGCCACCAAAACGCCGGATATCCGGTTAATCCGCTTCATGGCCATCTCGTCGATCCGGGTGTGAAACAACCCGATCAGGGTGGTCAGGGCCAGCCACCATCCGGCCGATCCCGCCACCACCCCGCCCACCACAAAACTGGCATCGACATAGCTGCCCGCCCCGCCCGCCAGGCCGGCAAGCCCGGCAAACATGGCGGTAAAGGCCAGAAGCGTGGCCGGATTGGTGATGGTCAGCGCAAAGGTGGAGGCCATGGCCCGGACCAGATTGGTGGCGCCTTCGCTATCGCGTTCCTCCATGCAGCGAATCATCGGAGGGGCGGCAAAGGTGCGCCAGCCAAACCAGATCAGCATAGCCCCGCCCGTCAGTTCTATCAGGGGCGCATAACCCTCGATGAGTTGCGCAATCCAGGTCAGGCCAAAGCCGGTGATGGCGGCGAAGATGCCGTCGCCCAGGGCTGCGCCCAGGCCGGAGACAAAGCCGTTGAGCGAGCCGAAGGCAAAAGTGCGCCGGATGCAGATCAGATTGACCGGCCCTATCGGCACGGCGGCGACCAGGCCCATCACCACACCCGACATCGCCAGGTAGAAATAGATCATGCCGGTTCCAGCGTCTCCACAAAGCGCAGCGGCGCGCCCAGGGCAGCGCCGGTCGCCGCGAAATCCCGCATCACGATATGGCCGCGCAAAATGGCCGCTACCGGCCAGCCTTTGGTCGCCATGCCGTCAAAGGGCGTCCAGCCGCAGGTTGAGGCGATCCATTTGTTTTCGATGGTGCGCGTCAGTCCCATGTCCACGATGGTGAAATCGGCATCATAGCCCAGCGCGATGCGCCCTTTGCCGGCAATGCCGAAGATGCGCTGCGGCCCGCTGGCGGTGAGGTCAACGAACCGCTCCAGTGTCAGATTCCCTTTGTTGACATGATCCAGAAGAATGGTGACGAGCGTTTGAACCCCCGGCATGCCCGAAGGGGTCTCAGGATAGGTCTTGTCTTTTTCTTCGCGCGTATGCGGGGCATGGTCCGAGCCGATCACATCGATCACGCCACCCTGCACCGCTGCCCACAGCGCTTGGCGGTGACTTTCGTCGCGGATGGGAGGATTCATCTGGGCGTAGGTTCCGAGCCGCTCATAACATTGCGGCGCCGACAGGGTCAGATGCTGCGGCGTTGTCTCGGCAGTCGCGACGTCCTTGGCCGCCGCCAGAAGCGGAATTTCATCGCCCGTGGTGATGTGCAGCACATGCAGACGGCGGCCCGCCGCGCGCGCCAGCCGCAGAACACGCTCGGTGGACATGCGCGCGGCTTCCGCGTCGCGCCACACCGGATGGGTTCCAGGCTTGCCGCGCTCGGCCAGGTGTTTTCGCGCGATCATGCGGTCTTCATCTTCGCTATGAACCGCGACCCGGCGCTTGCCGGCCTTGAGCGCGGCGAGAATATCGTCTTCCTTGTTGAGCAGCAGCGTGCCGGTGGACGATCCCAAAAAGGCTTTGATGCCGCAGACGCCGGGCAGCTTTTCCAGCTCCGCCAGGGCGCCGATATTCTGCGGCGTGGCGCCCACATAAAAGGCATGGTCGCAATGCATGCGGCCCTTGGCGCGCGCCAGCTTGTCTTCGATCGCGGCGCGGCTGGTGGTGGGCGGATTGGTGTTGGGCATTTCGAACACGGCAGTGACGCCGCCCAGGATCGCCGCCAGGCTGCCGCTGGCCAGGTCTTCCTTATGGGTGTTGCCGGGCTCGCGGAAATGCACCTGGGTGTCCATCACGCCGGGCAGCACATGCAGGTTCCCGGCCTGGAACACCTCCCGCGCCTTGGCGCCGCCCAGCGCACCGATGGCGGCAATACGCCCGCCAATAACCCCGACATCGGCCTCGCCGATACCGTTGGGCGTGGCGACGGTGCCGCCCTGGATCAGAAGATCGAAACTTTGTTTCATGGGGCAAGGCAGTTAGCCCAGCCTCCTGCCCTTGGCAACCATAGCCGGCCGCCCTAATGGAAGGGTATGGAACCCGCTTTTCTGGATGACCGCGCCGTTCTGGCCATTTCCGGGCCTGGGGCGCGCGATTTTCTCCAAGGCCTGGTCACCAACGATATCGTGGGAGGGCTGGCGCCCGGCACCGGACTGTACACAGGCTTGCTGTCGCCCCAGGGCAAGATCCTGTTCGATTTCCTGGTCACCGAAGGCGACGGCGCGTTGCTGCTGGATGTGGCGGCGCAATCGCGTGACGCCCTGCTCAAAAAACTGCGGATGTACAAATTGCGGGCCCAGGTGGAGATCGAAGCCCGCGATCCCTTGGGCGTCTATGTTCATCTCAAAGGCCATCCCGACAATCGCCAGGTTCCTTACGCCGACCGCGCCGTGACCTTTCCCGATCCGCGGCTGCGGGCTTTGGGTCCGCGCAGCATCGGCGCCAAGGCGGAGATGCCCGCCAATCTTTCCGGCCCGCGCACCTATCATCAGCACCGGCTGGTACTGGGAGTGCCGGAAGGAAGCGATTTCGGGTATGAGAAAATCTTTGCGTTGGACGCCGGCCTTGCCGAATTGAACGGGGTGTCCTTCACCAAGGGCTGCTACATCGGCCAAGAACTGACCTCGCGGATGAAACACCGCGCCACTTCGCGCAAGCGTATTCTCACCGTCACCGCGGAAACTGCGCTTCCGGCGCTAGGCCCCCTGACCAAGGGCGGCGCCGAAATCGGAGAGCTCATCGCCAGCCACGGCAACATCGCCTTTGTTTTGGTGCGGTTGGACCGGCTGGAAGAAAACACCGGCGATGTGCTGGCGGCGCAAATTCCCGCTCTCCTGCACCGCCCCGCATGGCTGGTTTGAGCGATGGCGGCTGAGAAAAAACGCTGCTGGTGGCCGGGCGAAGACCCACTGTACTGCGCCTATCACGACCGTGAATGGGGCGTGCCGGAATATGACTCCCGCGCGCTCTACGAAAAGCTGGTGCTGGATGGATTTCAGGCTGGGCTGTCCTGGATCACGGTCTTGCGGAAACGGGAAAATTTCCGCAAAGCCTTTCACGATTTTCAGCCGGAGAAAATCGCGCGTTACGGCGCACGCGACATGGAGCGGCTTTTAAAAGACGATGGCATCATCCGCAGCCGCGCCAAGATCGAGGCCGCCATCAAGGGCGCCAGACTGTGGCTGGAAATCGAGGAAAATGAGCCCGGCGGTTTTCGCGAATTGATTTGGAAGCATGTCGATGGCAAGCCGGTGGCCAACTGCTTCAAAAGCCGCGACAAGATTCCGGCGCAGACCGAAATGAGCCTGGGCCTGGCCAAGGAACTCAAGCATCGCGGTTTTAAATTTTGCGGCCCCGTGATCGTCTATGCCTTCGCCCAGGCGGTGGGCATGGTCAATGACCATCTCACCGGCTGTTTCCGCCATGGGGAATGCACCCGGTTGACGAAGCTTTCATGACGCCTTGAAGGCTTGGGGCTGCCCCATTAGGTTCGCCCCATGCAGATAAAACAAGACGTCATCGCCGCCATCGGCAACACGCCGCTGATCCGCCTGCGCCACGCTTCGCAAGCGACGGGATGCGAAATCCTGGGCAAGGCGGAATTTCTCAATCCCGGCCAGTCGGTCAAGGACCGCGCCGCGCTCTTTATCATCCGAGATGCCGTGGCGCGCGGTGCTTTGCGTCCCGGCGGCACCATTGTGGAAGGCACCGCCGGCAATACCGGCATCGGCTTGGCGACGGTCGCCAATGCCCTGGGCTTCAAGACGGTGATCGTGATCCCCGATACCCAGAGCCAGGAGAAGAAAGACGCCTTGCGTCTGTTGGGCGCGGCGCTGATCGAAGTGCCCGCTGTGCCGTACAAGAATCCCAACAATTATGTGAAGCTGTCGGGGCGCCTGGCCGAGCAATTGGCCAAGACCGAACCCAACGGCGCGATCTGGGCCAATCAGTTCGACAATGTCGCCAACCGCCGGGCCCATATCGAAGGCACGGGCGCGGAAATCTGGGAACAGACCAGCGGCAAGGTGGACGGTTTTACTTGCGCGGTGGGATCGGGCGGCACCTTGGGCGGCGTCGCCATCGCGCTGAAAGCGCGCAACAAGAACATCCACATCGCCGCGGCCGATCCTTTGGGGGCAGCGATCTATAGCTGGATCAAGACCGGCAAGCTGGAAAGCCATGGCAGCTCGATCACCGAGGGTATCGGCCAGGGCCGGGTCACAGCCAATCTGGAAGGCGCGCCGATTGACGACGCCTATCAAATTCCCGACGAGGAAGCCTTGCCCATCGTCTTCGATCTT
>DATEEB010000026.1:0-3792 GCA_035281345.1 Rhizomicrobium sp.
TGCTTGCCTCCGGCCCCCCCGGTTGGTAGCACACCCACCTCACACCTAGCACAGCAGGACCCCCATGTCCGTCGACAAGGACACCGTGCGCCGCATCGCAAAACTGGCCCGCTTGGCCGTGCCGGAAAACCGGCTGGAGCCAATGGCCGCAGAGCTGAACGGCATCTTCCAATGGGTCGAGATGCTGGGCGAGGTCCATGTCGAAGGCGTGCCCGCCATGACCTCGGTGGTGGCGCAGAAGCTCAAATGGCGCAAGGACGAGGTCAGCGACGGCGGCCAGGCCGATGCGTTGATGACCAATGCGCCGGACGGCGAGGATCATTTCTTCGTGGTGCCCAAGGTGGTTGAGTAATGTCCGATCTCACCGCCATGACCTTGGCCGAGGCGCGCGACGCCATCCGGGCCAAAAAGATTTCCTCCAAGGAATTGACCGGCGCTTTTGTGAAGGCGATCGAGGGCGCGCGTCCTTTGAATGCCTTTATAACCGAAGCGGGTGAGAAAGCCCTGGCGATGGCGGATGCGTCCGACAAGCGCATCGCCGCCGGCACCATGGGCGCATTGGAAGGACTGCCGCTGGCGATCAAGGATTTGTTCTGTACCAAGGGCACCCGCACCACGGCCGCGTCCAAGATCCTGGGCAATTTCGTGCCGCCTTACGAATCCACCGTCACCCAGAATTTGTGGGATGCGGGGGCGGTGATGCTGGGCAAAACCAATCTGGACGAATTCGCCATGGGTTCGTCCAACGAGACCTCGGCTTTCGGTCCGGTGTTCAATCCTTGGCGGGCCAAGAACTCCAACGCCAATCTGGTGCCGGGCGGTTCTTCGGGTGGTTCGTCCGCCGCCGTGGCCGCCGATCTGTGCCTGGCCGCGACCGGCACCGATACCGGCGGCTCCATCCGCCAGCCCGCCGCCGTCACTGGGCGTGTCGGCTTGAAGCCTACCTATGGCCGCTGCTCGCGTTTCGGCATTGTCGCTTTTGCCTCGTCGCTGGATCAGGCGGGGCCCATGACCAAGACGGTGCGGGACGCGGCGATCATGCTCAAGTCCATGGCCAGTATGGATGCCAAGGATTCCACCAGTGTGGACATGGCCGTGCCCGATTATGAAAAATTGCTGGAAGGCGGCATCAAGGGCCTGCGCGTTGGTATTCCCAAGGAGTACCGCATGGACGGCGCTCCGGCCGAAATCGACGCACTGTGGTCCAAAGGTGCGGAATGGCTCAAGGCGCAGGGTGCGCAGATCGTGGAGGTCTCGCTGCCCCACACCAAATATGCGCTGCCGACTTATTACATCGTGGCGCCCGCGGAAGCCTCCTCCAATCTGGCCCGCTATGACGGGGTCAAGTTCGGCTATCGCGCTCCCAAGACCCGCGATATCACCGACCTGTATGAGAGAAGCCGGGGCGAAGGCTTTGGCGCGGAAGTCCAGCGCCGCATCCTGATCGGCACCTATGTGCTGTCGGCGGGTTATTACGACGCCTATTATTCCCGCGCCCAGAAGCTACGCTCGTTGATCAAGCGCGATTTCGAGCGGGCTTTCGAACTTTGCGATGTGCTTTTGACCCCAACCACCCCCGGTCCAGCTTTCGCCGTGGGCGCCAAGACCGCCGACCCACTGGAGATGTACCTTCAGGACGTCTTCACCGTGACGGTGAACTTGGCGGGTCTGCCCGGTATCTCGGTGCCGGCGGGGTTGAGTGAAACCGGCCTGCCGCTGGGTCTTCAGTTGATCGGCAAGGCCTTTGATGAAGGTACTTTGTTGCGCGCCGCCCTGGGGATCGAGACGGCGGCGGATTTCAAGCACAGTCCGGCCAAATGGTGGTCCGTATGAACGCCCCCGTGAAAAACAAGCTGCTCAAGGGTGAAACCGGCGATTGGGAGATCGTGATCGGCATGGAAGTCCATGCCCAGGTCCTGTCCCATTCCAAGCTGTTTTCGGGCGCCTCCACCGCGTTTGGCGCCGAACCCAATAGCCAGGTTTCCTTCATTGACGCCGGTTTTCCCGGCATGCTGCCGGTGATCAACGAAAAATGCGTCGAACAGGCGGTACGCACCGGTTTGGGCCTCAAAGCCAAGATCAATCTGCGTTCCTTGTTCGATCGCAAGAATTATTTCTATCCCGACCTGCCCCAGGGTTATCAGATCAGCCAGTACAAGGACCCCATTGTGGGCGAGGGCGAGGTGTTGATCGACCTCAAGGATGGCGAGACTATCCGGGTCGGCATCGAGCGGCTGCATCTGGAGCAGGACGCCGGCAAAAGTCTGCACGACCAGCATCCCGACAACAGCTTTGTGGACCTGAACCGGTCCGGCATCGCCCTGATGGAGATCGTCACAAAACCGCATATGCGCTCATCCGAGGAGGCGGCCGCCTTTTTGAAGAAGCTGCGCGCCATCGTGCGCTATCTGGGCACCTGCGACGGCAATATGGACGAAGGTTCCATGCGCGCCGACGTCAATGTTTCGGTCTGCAAGGCGGGCGGCTATGAGAAATTCCGCCAGACCGGGGATTTCAAGCATCTGGGAACGCGCTGCGAGATCAAGAACGTCAATTCCATGCGCTTCATCGCGCAAGCCGTGGAGTTTGAAGCTCGCCGCCAGATCGAAGTCATCGAGGGCGGCGGCCAGATTCGCCAGGAAACCCGGCTTTATGACAGCAAAGCGGGGGAGACCCGCTCCATGCGCTCCAAGGAAGAGGCGCATGACTACCGCTATTTCCCCGATCCCGACCTTTTGCCGCTGGAATTGGATGCGGGCTGGGTCGAGGCCATCAAAAAGACCCTGCCCGAACTGCCGGACGAGAAGAAAACGCGCTTCATGGCGCAGGGATTGTCGGCCTATGACGCATCCGTCCTGGTGGCGGAACGGGAATTGGCGGATTTCTATGAGGAATTGGCCAAGGGCGTGGATGCCAAGGCGGCAGCAAACTGGCTGAACAACGAAATCCTGGGCCGTCTCAATCGTGACGGCCTGTCCATCACGGATGTGCCGGTTAGTGCGGCCGCCAACAATACCATCATCCAGATGATCGCCGACCAGACCATCTCCGGCAAGATCGCCAAGGACTTACTGGACATCGTCTGGACCGAGGACGGCGATCCGCGTCAGGTGGTGGAGGCACGCGGGCTGAAGCAAGTGACCGATACCGGCGCCATCGATGCGGCGATCGAGGCGGTGATCGCCGCCAATCCCGACAAGGTGGAAGAGGTGAAGGCCAAGCCCAAGCTCGCTGCCTGGTTCGTCGGTCAGGTGATGAAGCAGACAGGGGGCAAGGCCAATCCCGCCGCCGTCAACGCCGCCCTCAAGACCCGACTCAATCTGCCCGACGAGGGGTGATTCGCACAAAATGCGCAATTTGCAAACCGGCCCCGCATTTTTCGCATTTTTTAGTCCGTATACGGAATGTCGAATTTAACCCTTGTAAAATGCGGGTTTCATGAATTTCGGCTTTTGGGGGCTTTTTCGAAAGCCCCGGTGGAGTTGCATTTCAAAATGCAAGTACTTCATATTGATGACGTTTTGGGGGGCGACATCAGTCGTTCAGACCCGAACAAACGATAGAGGAGTTGAACATGGCTGCGAAGAAGAAGGCCAAGAAGGCCAAGAAGGCGACCAAGAAGAAGGCCGCCAAGAAGAAGAAGTAATTGACCTCGGTCAATTAGTTTTTCTCGGCTACCCCTGAACATTCACTCAGGCGTACCCGATGAATAAGGCAAAGGCCGCGGCCCCTTAGGGGTGCCGCGGCCAAGCTTTTTTTGCCGCTATGCCAAGCCATATGGGCTTGCCGGTC
>DATEEB010000027.1:0-18173 GCA_035281345.1 Rhizomicrobium sp.
TGTGACGCTACAGAAATGAATTGACGCGCGTCAGGCAGAAGCCGATCGCTGCCTGACGCGCACAAATGTCAAGACGAGCCGCAGCGCTTCCAGCAGCCCAAGAATTCCCGCGTAAATGAGCGCCGGCGTCATGTCGAACGCTGTCAGCATCCAGTGCAGAAAGGTCAGGACCGCCGCGGGATAGACCAGCCGGTGCAATTTTTTCCACGCGCGTTTCAGAAGCCGGACGGCCCGATCGTTGCTGGTGAGGGCAAGGGGCAGATAAACGGCAAGGGCCAACCACCCGGTCAACAAATCCCATTCCGCGCCCTCTGCCAGCATGAGCGCGACGTCCTGTTTGCGCGCGACATAAACAATCGTGTGCAGCAAGGCATAACCGAATACGGCGACGCCTAGTGCGCGGCGTCGCTGCATCAGCCAAGACGGCCAGCGGGCGCGCGCGAAGGCCAGGCGCAAGGGCGTGATCGCCAGAGTCAAAACCAGCAGCCGGACTGCCCATTCGCCGCTAGCGTGAATGACCTCGCCATACGAGAAGGCATCACTCCAATAGAGATACAGAATGGCGGCCGCTGGCAATGCCAGCGCAAACCACAATGTTCCGTGAGAATTCAGGAACTGCTTCAGCATCCGCCCCCGCTCGATAAATCTTAGCTTGTGTCCGGGCCGTCATGCAACGTTGCTCCTCCTTCGCTCGGGTCGCTCGCGCCCCGAATTGGCTGTAGCCAATTCGGTCGAACAGGGAGGAGTGATTGGCCGAAGGCCAACGAAATGGTGTCGCACGACGCTGTCGCTAGCGACGGACCATTTCGAACGACGAACGCCCGGAGCGTAAGCGAAGGGCCGGTCATACCGATCCGGCTCTGCCATCCTGCTTCCAGAGGGCAACCATCTCAGCGCTCTGAGAGCGACTGGAATGGCAAGTCAGTGGGATATAATCGTGCAATGGTTGCCGGGCAGCAGAAGGTCCATGGTGACCCCGCCAAAGGTCCATTCACGGAGCCTCGTATGGCCATAAGCTCCCGCCACCAATAAGTCGCAACCTTTGCGAAGCACTGCTCTCAAACCTTCAATATCCGTTGATTTGCTGGATTCTGCTATTCCATGGGCTGTGATGCCATGGGTTTTCAACCACTGGGCCACGTCCGCCGTGCGCTGGCGAGCTTCTTTGACCGTTCCGTGCGAACAAACTTCGACGACTGATACACTATGCGCCTTTTGCAGCAGCGGCAGCGCGTCCGCAACGGCCCTGCGAGCCTCGCGGGTATCCTTCCAGGCCACCACGACTCGATCGAATTTCAGTTGGCGATGTTCCCTCGGGACAATCAATATCGGACGCCCGGCTTTCAACACCAATGGGCCGAGGTGGGGCTCATCCAAGCGCGCCAAGAAAGTGCCGGTCTCGGGCGAAGTCACGATCAGATCGGCGGCGCGGGATTCTTGCGCCAGAAATTCAACCACCGGCCAAAAATCGCATGTGGAGCGCCAAGACAACTTGCCATTGCTGGCGCGCAAGGCGAGGCGGAAGTCTTGTTCGACCCGCTTGAGAGCCTTTTCCGCCGCCTCCCGCTCATATTGCATGGTATCCGCGACTGGTATCTCCGAAAACGGCCGGGTCAGCTGTGCGCCCGAGATACCGATGATCTGGGCGCCGAACATTTGGGCCAGTTGGCCGCTGACGGCAAAGACGTTGCTATTGTCATGGCCCGCATGGGCATGGGCAAGTATCGATTTATAGCTCATGGCGGCACCTCCTGTTTTTGTTAGGCTGCTTTGGCCATTCAGAGGAAACATTGATTGGGCGCAAAATCGTCCAGATTTTCAGGCGGCTCGGGAGGCGCAATGCACGGCAGGGCTTGATCGTGGTCAAGTTCAGCTATCCGGTCGTGGCTTGTTCGGTGGTCTCGTGGCTTCAGGCTGATGGCGCCAGAAATTCCACGGCATCCTTGGCAATAATGGGGACTATATCGATCTGGGCCGCCGGGTTTGGCACGCTGTTGGTGGTCACCAGTCTGGCGCCCGCTGTCTTGAGTGCGGCCTCGGTATGAGCGTCGCATAGGCCATGTATCGCTATGGCGATAGGAGACTGGCCATTGGGGCATTTCAGGAGACGCAGCGTCTCCAGCAAGGTTGCTCCACTTGAGACGATGTCATCCAGCAAGACCGGCGTGACGTTTTCGGGGATGGCTGCGGCGAGGGGCTGTTCGTGGACCATATTGTCGCCCTGCCTTGTCTTCTGAGCCACGATCCATGGCGCGCCGCAGGCAGCCGCAACCGCTTCCACCCATTGTCGGCTCTCCGCGTCCGGCCCAATCAGATAGGGCTTCGCAACATTTTGTGTAACCCAATTGGCGATGGCGGGACCGGCGTGAAGGGATTTGGCTGGAATCGAATATATTTCGGCCAAGGACCTGTAGCGGTGCAGGTGAGGATCCACCGTGACCAGCCAATCGAAAGCGCGTGATAACAGTTTCGCGAAGCTGCGGGAGGTGAGGGCTTCACCCGCATGGAAGCGGCTGTCCTGCCGCATGTAGCATAGATATGGGGCGACCAGCCCGACCCGCCGCGCGCCAAGATCGCGGGCGGCCTCGGCTGCAAATAGCAATGGCGCTATCTTGGCGTCCGGCCGGTCCAGTGTGCAGATCAGAACAACATCGCGGCCTTTGGGATCGTCGACAAATCGCAGATAGGTTTCTCTGTCCGGAAACTGGCGGGTTTCCAAGACTCCGCAAGTCCCGAAGAGCAAGTCGGCCAGCCGCTTTCCCAAAATTTCATTCTTTGGCAGCGGAACGATCAAAGGGCTCATTCCGTCATCCGGAATATGTCGGGGTTGGCGCTGGCATAGGCCATGGCATAAGCAAGCTCTCCCTCCGACTCGGCATGCACGGTGCAGAATGGCGCCCCCGCCTGGACGCGATCACCAATCCGCACATGCAGTTCGAGTCCCGCAGCCTTGTCCTCGGGCGCACCGGCAAGCTTGGCCAGGCGACCGAGGCGCCGGTTGTCGATGGAAGCGATAATTCCGGGGTGATTGGTGATAATCGCTTTTCGGTGAGACGAAGCGGGCAATGGGCGCAGGCCGCCCTGGGCTTCACAGATAGACTGAAACTTGGCCCAGGCGCGGCCATCGTCGAGTGCCGCCCCGGCCATCGCCACACCCGCCCCGGCAGGTGCCCGTCCAGCCAGTTCCAAAAGCGCCCCCGCCAATTCCAGCGCCCGGGCCCTCAAATCCGGCGGTGCATCCGGCCGGTACTGCAGCACGGCCAAGACATCCCTGGCTTCAAGGGCGGGGCCGATGCCCCTGCCGACTGGTTGGCTGCCGTCGCCACGGACGATGCGAACGCGCAGCCCGAAGTGTTGCGCAACCGTCAAAAGCCCTTGCTCCAGTTTGTGCGCGGCTTCCGGCGTCCGAACCTTGGCTGTGGGCCCGACCGGGAGGTCCACCACCAAGTGCGTCGCGCCGGCGGCAATTTTTTTGGATAGGATCGACGCTATCATTTGGCCTTCGCTGTCGAGGTCGAGGGCGCGCTCGATACGGATCAGGATATCGTCGGCCGGACTGAGCGCGACGGCACCACCCCATGCCACACAGCCGCCTTCGCGTTCGACGACCGAGCGTAGTGTCTTTTCGTCCAGGACGACCGGAGCCATGACCTCCATCGTGTCCGCAGTTCCGGCCGGGGATGTGATGGCCCGCGAGGAGGTTTTGGGAATGACAAGACCGAGCGCCGCGCATATGGCCACCACGATCGGGGTGGTGCGGTTACCGGGCAATCCGCCCACCGAATGCTTGTCCGCGACGACCTCTGATCCCCAGCGTAGGCGCTCGCCATTGATCACCATGGCATCGGTGAGACCGCAAATTTCCGAGGCCGACAGCGGATTGGCGGCACAGGCGGTAATGAAAGCCGCGATTTCGATTTCGGAATAGCGGCCCGCCACGATGTCGGCGATGATCTCGCGGAAGTCCGAGCCGGTCAGCTTGAGGCCGAATATCCGGCCGCGCACCAGCCCCAATGACGACACCATGGGTGGATGTTGAACCCTGACCATCGTGCCCGGAAGCGGCTCCAGCATCTGCCAGGTTGCATCTGAGAGACCGATTTCATCGCGCCCAAGAAAGTTGGTTTCCGTTTGATACAAGGTCGCAATGGCCTGTCGGGCGCCGCAGGACAAGAAAATGCGATTGTGCGAGGAAAGTCCCTCGGCCTTGGAAATGATACTGTCCTTCCGCAACAGCGCGACGGCTTCGGAATGGGTGTCTATCCCGAGCCGGTGTGGCTTCAGCAGATGGAAGTCGCCATTCATGAAAGAATGACCTGCTGAAGGTGGTCGGGCACCAGGCAGGCCCAGTTCAGCTTTTCCTCAAGGGAGTGGCGCAGCATGTCAGCCGCGGCGGGTTCGCCGTGGATAACGAATGTCTGCTTTGGCGCGGCTTTCAGTGTGCCGGCCCAGCGCAACAATTCATCCTGGTCCGCATGTGCCGATAGCATCGATAGGTTATGCACCGCAGCCCGCACGGGAATGTATTGCCCGTGCATTTTTATCGAGGTTGCGCCGGCCACCAAAGCTGCTCCCCGGGTTCCGCCAGCCTGAAAACCGGCAAAGACAATACTATTCCTCGCATCGGGTGCGTAATGTTCCAGATGGTGAAGAACGCGCCCGCCCGTGGCCATGCCGCTCGCGGAAATGATGACCTTAGGCATCCGGTTGGCGGTGAGCGCCTTGGAATCCTGACCGGTGTGAACATACTGGACGTCGCCATCGATCAACTGGAGTTGCGCAGGATCCAACCGGTGGTCCGAACGGTGATGCAGGAAGATGTCTGTGGCGTCGATGGCCATGGGACTGTCTAGAAAGATGGGAACGAGTTTGGGTAAGCGCCCCGAGCGTTTCAGCTGACCAATATGATAGAGCAAGCTCTGAGCTCGTCCGACTGCGAATGCCGGCATGATAACGGTTCCGCCTCGATGGACTGTTTTGGCGATGATATCTGCGAGTACATCCTGCGGATCGGTGCGCTCATGTTGACGGTCGCCATAGGTCGATTCCATCAGAAGATAATCGACCCTATCCGGTGCGACGGGATCCGGCATCAGGGGATCGCCATAACGGCCAATGTCGCCGGAAAAGGCGATGCGGTATCCGTCCCACTCAACAACAACCGTGGCCGCGCCCAGAATGTGGCCGGCGCGTAAGAAGGTGATATGCGCACCGCCCGGCAGCTGCTCTACTTGGTCGAAACCATGAGGGTGCAGCTGCTTCAGCGCTTGGCGCGCATCCTTTTCGGTATAGAGCGGAAGTGCCGGATGATGTTTTGAAAAGCGGTGACGGTTGGCAAATTCGGCGTCCTGTTCCTGGAGATGGCCGCTGTCCGGAAGCAGGATCCCACACAGGGAAGCGGTCGCTTGGGTGCAGAAGACCGGGCCGGAAAACCCCTTTCTGACCAGCAGCGGTAGATAGCCGGAATGGTCCAGGTGAGCGTGGGTCAGGACGACGGCGGAGATGCTTGCGGGACTGATCGGCAGCCCGGCCCAGTTCCGCAACCGCAGAGCCTTATAGCCCTGGAATAACCCGCAATCGATCAGGATACGGTGACCATCTTTCTCCAACAGGTATTTGGAGCCGGTAACCGTCCCCGCTCCACCCAGGAAGGAAAGCTTCAACATATCAAAACCAGCGAAAGGGCGGGGACATGGATGGCGTGCCGGCGGCAATACTTAGATGCTCTGCCCAAGTTGCCCCTCTGGCGTATCTCACCTGAAGGAAGGCACCAACAAGCAGCAGCAGAATGACAACCAACCATGCAGAGACCCTGAGCGATAATTGAGACATGGCCACTTCCTTGTGACGGAGATTATGGAGGCTGGAAGGGACCGCCTTGATCTGTCTCAATCGTCAATTCCGCCGAATTAACGAAACAGTATGCGTGGGTCGCCGCGTCCATCGAGCGCGGCGCATTCGTCGGGTGTGAGATAAGTCTCGCGCTTGTGATGAAGCATGGTGGCAGCGGCTTGGATCAGATGCGCCCAGGTGCAGCCGTTGGAAAAAAGCATGCCGTTAACGTCCAATGTACCGCCGCGATTTCGGTAACCAAGTGCCCGGAATTGAAGCGGCCCATTATCGATTCGGCGCAGGGCACCAATCATGGGTTCGGGACGTGTATGGCAAACCAACACACGTGGCAGTTTGGCCGGAAACAGGACCAGCAGTTCCCGATCGGAAAGGACGAATTGTGCTTCGTACGGGTCGCGCGCTTCGCGCAGCCGGCCCGGCTCCACGATGACGGTAATTTGCGCCGCAACGCCTTTGGCGGCCAACCTGGCCTGGGCGCGCATGGCTTCGGTCAACTGATAGGCACCTATTGTCACGAATTGTATGCTGGCATTTGCGGGCGCCGAGACGGTGACGGCACCGCGGTGTGATGCTTCCTGGGCCTGTATCGGCGACAGTACATTGGCTACAATTCGCTTGGGCGCCACGATGCAGCCGATGATGCCGTGATCGGAATAGATTTGGCGCAGCGATTCCACCGCACTGTTGGCATCGGCGGGGAAAATGACTCTTGCCATGTCCGACATCTCGCCCAGCAGGGCCTCCGCAATGGTCGGGTCCTGATGCGACTGCTCGTTCTTGCCATTCTCCCAGGTATGGGAACTGACGATCAGGGGAATACCCAACCATCCCGGCGGCCGTCCGGCTTCCTTCTGGTGGCGCGCAAAAATGATTTCTTGGCGTAGAGCCCCCAGCATCTTGACGGCGAAGGCCTCATAGCTGACTGCCAGATTAAGGCCGCCCTTGTTGCCCAGAGCGGCACCTATCACGGCTTCCTCATTGAGGGCGGTAATAACCGCGCCGTCGACTGCCTCCTCGATGCCGGACTCTGGCCGGTTTACGCGGTGCTTGAGGGCGGCAAGCGAGCGGCCCATATGGTTGCTCTTCAGCTCGTCAGGATTACCGACCCGCGTGCGCAGGTGCGGATTGGCTGCGACAAGGCGCACGAAATAAGCATCCAACGCGTCCATCGGCGAGGTTTCGCTGCCGCAGGCGAGCCATTCTGGTTCCGGTAGCGTGAGTTTTGTGATGTTGCGGCGAGCAAGCGGATGGTCGCGTTCCAGCGGACGTCGTTGCGTCTCATGGGTTCTTAGCAGATTGATAGCGTTGTTTAGCTCGGCCGCTGGCACAAAGAGCTTGGCTGCGCCGTGGTTGAATTCCACCCGAGCCTGATCATCATCATGGGGGTTGCGCGGGAGTGGCAGATTATGCGCTCGGTTCGTGCCGGCACCTGGGAAGCCATATCCTTTTACGGTCTTGGCGATAACATAGGGCAGGGGTGCAGGATAGCGGGCCGCACCTTGCTCGATGCGGGTAGCCGCCGCTGTCAGCCGGTCCTCTGTTTCCAATATTGCCCAGGCAATGGCGGCCGGATCGCGCCCGTCGATCTCCAGGGGATCGAAGCCGCTCACGAGCAGATGCTGGCGCAGCCAGGCTGCCCCGCCTTCCTGTTCGATTTCGCAGCGTTCCTCGATGCGTCTGCCGTTCAGTATCATTATCGGTGTGACCAGGCCGCAGTCGGAGGCCCGCCACCAGCGCGGCGACCAGTCTCCACCGCGTTGCTCCTCAAATGCGCCGTCGCTGAGAAAGGCGACCAGGCTCTCGCCTTTGAGCGGCATATGCACATACCCGGTTTCGGCAAAGCCCAGATATCCGCCCTCGGACATGCCGCCCGCGGTGTACGCATGGACGTGGCTTCCAAGCGGCGCAGCGGGGCGGCCGTCCGGCCCAACGGCATAAGAATAGAAATCTCGCACCAGTTGAGTCAGGCCTTCGGCGGAGCATCCGTACCGTGACGCCTGCTCGGGCAGAAGGTTACCTGTGAGCACATTGACGGCATCGATCGCGGCCACGCAGTGGCCTTGGCCCATGACCCAGGATCGAGTCTTGCCGGTCAGCGCATTGGCCAGAAGATAGCCGACATAGGCTGGAACCATATTGAGCGATCCACCGGTATGGCCCTCCGGTGTGGCCTTGAAGTCGTCGCTCTCCAGTGCGCGGCCGGAAAAATCAACTTTGCACGCATATGTCATATGCACGACCAGCCACATGGCGGCGCTGGTCAGCCGGTCGGCGGCAGCCAATTTCTCGAAAATTGCGCGGTGGGACAGTTGTTTGCCGCGGCTCAGCCGGTCAACCAGAGTCTCAATCCGGTCGCAGGTTTCGGTGGTGTGCTGAATGACCCCATAGCCGGACCGCCATTGGTGCAGAAGCTCAACGACCTGTGGGTGAAGGGAAATATCCAAGAGGCGCCTCAAAAGGAACACATCCAGTATGAGGAAAAAGGCCAGTCTGCCTTTGAGGGAAATCAATTCCAACAGACCTGGCATTTGCCAGATTTGGGGCTCAATTCAGGCACCGAGTGGACTGTCAAATGATTTCCTTCGAAGATTGCATTGCGTTTTGCGGGCTTACGGAGGCTGAGATCGCCGCCATTGCCGAGCATGAGCATGTGCCGGAGGTGACGGCCGCAATCTTGGGCCAATATCTTCTACATCAGCATCACGGGCTGGAGTGCATTCGTCATATGCTGGTGGACGATATCCGCGCAGCGGTTCGCGGGGGTGACGTGAAACACGCGGCCGAACTTACCTCTGCTCTCCGTCAGCTGATTGCGACCTATCCCGAGGCCGGTGCGCCCCCGGTGTTGCCGGCAAGACCATCTTGTGCGGAAAAGCAATGATGAGGTTTGCGAAATTGGCGCGGTCAAGCGATGTGATGAATCCTCACGCTCGGATGCTTGAGCCTGATCAGATCAACGCATTGGTAGCCTATCTCGCCAAGGATTGATCTGGCGCAAAGGCAGGGCGCCCGAGACGGGACATGCTCTTAACGAACGGCCGGGTGGCCTGGAATGAACTTACACAGCGAAGAGGAGAAACTCATGAACGACAGTATTTTGCGCCAGAATGTCATCGATGAGTTGGAGTTTGAGCCTGCGGTTGATGCGGCCCATATCGGCGTTGCCGTCGAGGATGGCGTGGTTACGCTCAGCGGACATGTCGGCAGCTATGCGGAAAAGCTGGCGGCTGAGAAGGCTGTCAAGCGGGTCAAGGGCGTGCGCGCCTTGGCCGAAGGCATCAAAGTGCGCTTTCCCGAAGACAAGAAGACCAGCGATGATGAAATCGCCCACCGCGCCATTACAATCCTCAAATGGAGCGCAGTGGTGCCGCCGAACGCCGTGATGGTGAAGGTACAGGACGGTTGGGTTACGCTAAGCGGAGAGGTTGATTGGCAGCATCAGCGCTGGACCGCCGAGAATTTGGTTCGCCGCCTTTCAGGCATCCACGGCGTGATGAATTCCATCAAACTGAAGCACAAGGTCGAACCGCGAGACGTAAAACGCAAGATCGAAAATGCTTTGCGGCGCAGTGCCGAAATTGTATCGGAACGGATTCAGGTATCGGTCGAGGATGGCCGTTCGGTTGCTCTGGATGGGTCGGTGCATGATTGGGAAGAACGCGACGCTGTGGAACGTGCGGCTTGGTCGGTGCCTGGGGTAACCCGGGTCATAGACCGGCTGCGCATTTCGGTCTGAGGCGGACCAGGGTGAAGCCGCCTTGGGCGGCTTCACCGATGGTTGCTACATGGATCGTGAAAGCCAAAGCGCTGATCCAGCCCTCGCTCGTCTGGGGCATGATCAGTTAATCCAGCGCTGTGCCGGTATTCGGCCGGCCCTGACGGCAGTTGTGCATCCCTGCGACGGTGCCTCGCTGACGGCGGCCATCGAGGCGGCGCAACATGGCCTGATCATGCCCGTGTTGGTGGGACCGGAAAAAAAGATCCTTGCGGTCGCCGAAAGTCATCACCTGGACATCAGCGCCTACCGTTTGGTGAATGTCCCACATAGTCATGCCGCCGCTGCGGAGGCGGTGCGGCTAGCGGCATCTGGTGAGGTGGAGGCCTTGATGAAGGGCAGCCTGCATACCGATGAGCTGATGCATGAAGTGGTGGCGCCAAAGGCAGGACTGGGAACGGGCAGGCGCGTGAGCCACGTCTATTTGTTCGATGTGCCGGCCTATGCCCGGCCGCTCCTGATCACCGACGCCGCAATCAACATAGCGCCCGATTTGATGGAAAAGCGCGATATATGCCAGAACGCAATCGACTTGGCCCATATCATTGGAATTGCCCAGCCGAAGGTCGCGGTTTTGTCGGCGGTGGAGACGGTCACTACCACATTGCCATCGACCGTCGATGCGGCAGCTTTGAGCAAAATGGCCGAGCGCGGACAGATTACCGGAGCTGTGGTGGATGGCCCCCTGGCCTTTGACAATGCGATCAGCCCAGAGGCGGCGCGGATGAAGGAAATCGTTTCGCCTGTGGCAGGCCAAGCCGATACTCTTCTGGTGCCGGACCTGGAAACGGGCAACATGCTGGCCAAGCAATTCACTTTTTTCTCCGCAGCCGATGGGGCTGGAATCGTGCTGGGCGCGAGAGTGCCGATCGTGCTCACCAGCCGCGCCGATCCACAGCGCACACGCCTGGCGTCCGCCGCCCTGGCCCTGCTTCTTGTCGCGGCCAAACGCGCAGCGTGACCATGGAAGGTGCGGTACTCACCCTTAACTGCGGCTCGTCCAGCATCAAGTTCGCGGTGTTCGAAAAGGACATTCCGACGCGGCGCATAGCGCATGGCTGGATCGAAGGGATTGGGACAGCGCCGCATTTCCAGGCTTTTGACGCCAGCGGTGCGCCGGTGGCGGAAAAGCATTGGCAGGTCGGCACGCAGGAAGGATTCTTCCCATGGCTTCTGCATTGGGTCGATGCGCATCTTGGCGGTAAGCGGCTCGTTGCGGCTGGCCACCGGATTGTCCATGGCGGTGATCAATTTGTGACATCTCGTCTCCTGACGGACGCGGTTCTGGATGAACTCAAGGCGCTTGAACGGCTGGCACCTTTGCATCAGCCTCATAATCTCGCCGCGGTGGAAGCGGTGGCGCAGTTGCGGCCCGCGCTGCCGCAATTTGGCTGTTTCGACACCGCGTTCCATCACACGCTGGAGCCGACGGTATGGCGCTTTGGCATTCCCCGCGAGCTGGAGCGGATGGGCATCCGTCGCTACGGCTTTCATGGCCTATCGTATGAGTTTATCGCGGGACGATTGAAGGAAATTGCGCCGAAGCATGCCAATGGCCGGATCCTGATTGCCCATCTCGGCAACGGGGCCAGTCTCTGCGCCCTTCACGGCGGGATCAGTGTCGATACCAGCATGGGATTTTCCACTCTCGATGGCCTAATGATGGGCACGCGCTGCGGCGCGATCGATCCGGGGATTATCTTCTATTTGCTTCGCCAAGGTCTCGCCCCTTCGGCGTTGGAGAACACGCTTTACACGAAGTCCGGCTTGCTGGGCGTATCCGGCATCAGTTCCGACATGCGGGTTCTGCTCGCCAGTGCCGATCCCAGGGCCGAGGAAGCCATTGATTTGTTCGTTTTTCGCGTTGTCCGGGAAGCCGCGGCGCTGGCCATGACCATGGGTGGACTCGATGGCTTGGTATTCACAGCCGGAATCGGTGAAAATTCCCCCGAAATCCGGCGCCGAATATGCGAGCGGCTATCCTGGATGGGGCTTTCGTTGGACGCCGATGCGAACGCCAAGGGCTTTGTTGCAATCCATGCCCCATCCAGCGCCATCAAAGCCTGGGTAATCCCTACCGACGAAGAAACCGTTATTGCCCGGCACGTCTTCAGCCTGCTGGCTTGACCCAGATCAATTCCTTATGACCGGCCCTGGCGCAAACTTGCATTGCTTATAAGAGAGGCTGCCACGATGACTTACAAGTCGCTTCTCGTGCATATGGATCTAAACGGCGACAATGAGGGGTTGCTGAAAATTGCCGGCGATTTGGCGGTGCGGTTCAATGCAAAAGTGATCGGCATTGCGGCGGCCCAGCCGATCCAGCCGCTCTATGACCAGGGCGTTTGCACGGCCGACCTTGCGACCCAGCATCGCAATGAGGTGGAGCATGAGATCGCCGCTTGCAGAGTGCAATTCCGACAAGCCTTGGAGCCTCGTGTGAAGCAACTGGAATGGCGGTCGACGGTCACCAACGAATCGTTGGCGAATTATATTGCCGCAGAAGCCCGTTGCGCCGACTTAATCATTACGGGCAAGGACATTGGCGCCTCACTTTTGGATGACAGCCGACGCGTCAATATCGGCGATTTGGCGGTCAAGGCCGGACGGCCGGTGTTGATTGTACCGCAAGGGATTTCGTCCCTGCCGCTCGAACATGTCTTTGTCGCCTGGAAGGATAGCCGGGAAGCCCGGCGGGCCGCGGTGGACGCATTGCCATTCCTGAACGCGGCCGGCCATGCCACCGTTATGGAAGTTACCCCGGAAGACGGAAAAGCCTCGGCGGAAAAGCGGGTCAAAGATGTCGCAAGTTGGCTGGAAAGCCACGGAATAGATGCCACACCGCGGGCGATTGGCGCCAGGGGCATAGAAGCGGGATGCCTGCATGCCGAGTTGTTGAACCGAAAATGCGACCTTCTGATCGCGGGAGCCTATGGCCACAATCGGCTGGGGGAATGGGTATTTGGCGGTGTTACAGCGGATGTTTTGCTTGATCCGGATTTTTGCGTCCTGCTGGCGCATTGACATGCGCCGGCATCGGGCATCGATCTTACCCAAGACGGTCGGCGTTGCTACGCTTAGCGCCTTTCTCACCGCCTGCGCAACCCAGCCGGCGGCGCAGTCCGATGTGCCGGGGTTCGCCACGGGCATCTTCCACGGTTTTGTCGCCATCCCGGCGCTGATAGCCAGCCTCTACTATCATATTCGGATTTATGCCTTTCCCAATGGCGGCTTTTGGTACGATGCCGGCTTTGTTATGGGCTTCAGCCTGAGTATTGTCTTTGTCTGCCTCTGGCTGCTTCCCAAGATCGGCGGCTTTTTCACGCGGTGATCGCAAGCCATGTTGGCCATGATCCTCAGACGTCCGGGCAGTCCGCTGGAGCCGATGGTTCTGCCGGAGCGCAGTCCCGGTCCGGGTGAGATACGGGTCCGAGTCACCGCCTGCGGGGTATGCCGCACCGATCTGCATGTGGTCGATGGTGAGCTTGATGCGGCGGCGCTGCCTGTTATCCCGGGTCATGAAATTGTCGGCCGCGTGGATGCTGTGGGAGATGGCGTCAGACACCTGAAGCTGGGCCAGCGGGTCGGAATTCCTTGGCTGGGCTATACTTGTGGTGCCTGTCTCTATTGCGCGATGGGACGGGAAAATCTTTGCGACCGGCCCTTGTTCACCGGCTATACCCGCGACGGCGGTTTTGCCACGGCTGCGATAGCTGACGCGCGCTATGCCTTCGATCTGGGCGAGGCGGGAGAGGATACGAGTTTCGCGCCCCTGCTATGTGCCGGTCTGATCGGCTGGCGTTCGTTGGTGATGGCAGGCGATAGCAAGTTGTTGGGCCTTTATGGCTTCGGCGCGGCGGCGCATATCATTGCACAAGTGGCGGTGGCGCAGGGCCGGCGTGTTTTCGCCTTCACAAAGCCGGGCGATGAAAAGGGTCAGGCATTCGCCCGCAGCCTGGGCGCGGAATGGGCGGGCAGCTCGGAGGAGGCCCCGCCTGTCAAGCTAGATGCTGCGATCCTCTACGCCCCCAACGGAAGACTGGTGCCAATGGCGTTGGCTGCCGTGCGCAAGGGCGGCCGGGTCGTATGTGCCGGCATTCATATGAGCGATATACCCGCCTTCCGTTACGATTTGCTCTGGGGCGAGCGGGAGTTGGTCTCCGTCGCCAATCTGACCCGTCAGGATGGACGTGATTTTCTGACATTGGCGGCGTCTCTTAAGATCAAGGCGCGCACGGTCATTTATCCGCTTTCCGATGCCAATCGGGCCCTCATAGATCTTCGCGCGGGGGCGTTCGAAGGCGCCGCCGTGCTGGTTCCCTGACCGTTCTACGCGCGCGTTACGAGCGCATGCGATCGGCTTGGCGGAAGAACAGGGTCGCAAATGCCTGCAACTCACCATGGCCACATTTGTCCATCGCTTCTACCCCGATGATGTGTTCGTCTAGTGAGGGCGCGTGAAGGCCAATATGGTGTTTCAGCGCAAATTTGGCGTCGGCCGGTCCGACGATAAGAATTCTTTGTGCCCCGGCCAAAGCAGTGGCTACTTTTTGCAAAAACTCCGGGGAGACACTCGTATGACCGGAGCTTATGGTGCCAGCCCTATGGTGGATATGGCCTCCGCCCTGGTTGGGCGCATGGATGACGGCCAGTTCTTTTAGATCATGGTGGGGGACTTCATAGAGTGTCGCGGACCGATGATCGATCCAGACCATTTGGTGAAAGGGCGCGATGGGCTGTTGCATGGTTATCTCCTCGACCAAGACTAAGGCGTCTTCCCCCGCGGGTGTTTTGCGCTGGATCAAAACCTTCAGGAAGGGATGGGAATACCCCTCCTTTTTTCTAGCGGTAGGTGCGCGGTGCAAGTATTCGGTTTGTTCCGTAGGGGTTTTACGCCGTTCGGAACTGAAACGGCTTAAAATTGCCGTTTTACATTTGCAGAAGCGCGAGTGCCCGGAATCAGCCGCTACGCCGAGCCAACGGAAATCGCTTTCCGACTTCCAGGAGGCCGATCAGAACCGCGCCCCCCGCAAGACAGATCGACAGGTCGTCCAGATGCAGCGGCCCAAAATGGAAAAGTGCCTGCGCCGGATGCCAGTAAAGCGCTGTGGCCAACACCAGCAGGACCACTGCGACCAGTACCCACAATGTCCTGTTCGGACGTAGCAGGGCTTCTGATAGCGATGAGCGAAACGAGCGGTTCACGATGATCAGTCCGAGATTCATCAACACAAGCGTGGTGAAGACGAAGGCACGCAGGTCGTCCTCGGGCATGCCCAGCCGCGCCCCTAGAAACAGCGCGAAAGTCACAATTGTCAACGCCGCGAGCCCTTGCATGGCGGCCCATAGCGCAGTCGCGCCAGAGAGTACAGGGGCATCCGGCCGGCGGGGCGGGCGCTGCATAACATCCTTTTCCTCGCGTTCGGATTCGAAAATCACAGAGCAGGCAGGATCGATCACCATTTCGAGGAGCGCGATCTGGATCGGCATCAGCATCAAGGGCAGGCCAAACATGAAGGGAAGCAGTGCCAGGCCCGCGATCGGAATATGAACCGCCACGATGTATTGAATCGCCTTGCGCAGGTTGTCGTAGATTCGCCGGCCCAGCCGGATGGTGGTCACGATCGAGGCAAAATCATTATCAAGCAGCACGAGCGAGCTGGCTTCGCGCGCGACATCGGTGCCCCGTCCGCCCATCGCGATCCCGATATGCGCTGCCTTCATCGCGGGGGCATCGTTGACGCCATCTCCGGTCATGGCGACGATTTCACCGTCGCGCTTCAGTGCTTTAACCAGTCTCAGTTTTTGTTGAGGACGAATGCGCGCAAAGACGGAGGTGGTCTTCATTGCCTCCGCGAGGTCTGCATCACTCAAGGTATCCAAGGCGTCGCCCGAAAGAACAGATTTTCCATCGATTCCGGCCTGTTCGGCGATCGCGCGCGCCGTTGCCGGGTAATCACCTGTGATCATAATGACGCGAACCCCGGCGGTCCGGCACTCCTTAACGGCAGCGGGGACCGTCGGTCGCAGTGGATCGGCAAACCCAACAAGGCCCACATAGTTGAATGGAATATCGCGCTGAGACTTGGGATGGATGCCGTCCGGCGGTACGAACATCGCCTCAGCCACAGCAAGGAGCCGGATACCTTCCGCGGCAAAATGATCGACTTCCCGTATCAGCCGGTCGCGGCTCGCCTTTGGAAGGCTGCACAGATCTGCAATAGCCTCCGGCGCCCCCTTGGCATGGGCCGTGACGGTCACGCCATCTGCTCCACTCCAGATATTCGTTGTGGCAAAGAGATCGGGACGCAGGCCGTAACTCTGCAGAAGTCTCTGTGGCACAGCCCCCTCGGAGAGAATGGCAGCCTCGTGGATCGCCCGGTCCATGGGATCGGTGGGAACCGCGGCGCAGGCTCCCAGCGCTGCGTGAAGCACTCTCTCGATCTTACCGCCGCAGGGTGAGGCGGCGGTGTGGCGCCATATTTCTCCCTCGGCCGTGACGAGTTCGACGCGCATCCGGTTCTCAGTCAAGGTGCCGGTCTTGTCGGTGCAAAGTACGGTCGCCGATCCCAGCGTTTCGATGGCTGCTGCGCGGCGTGTAAGTACCCTGGCGCGCGAAATTCGCCATGCGCCCATCGCCATGAATACCGCCAGAACGAGCGGAATTTCTTCGGGCAAAACCGACATGCCGATGGCAATTCCCCCTAGCGCAGCCTGAAGCCAGGAGCCGCGCAATAGCCCAAACAGCAGCACCGCTAGGCCGGCGACCGTCAGCCCGACAAAGGCGAAGTCGCGAACCAGCCAACGCAGCTGGGCTTGCAATCTTGGTTGTTCCAGGGTGATGGATTGAAGGGCCTGGCCGATCTTGCCCATTTCGGAGCGAAGACCGGTCGCGACGACCCGCGCGGTGCCGTTTCCTCGCGCGATCAGCGTGCCGGCGAACGCGAAAGGAAGGTCGTCGCCGCCCGGAGCGCCCCAGCAAATGTCGGATGCCGCAGGTTTCTTGCGCACCGGCACAGATTCACCCGTCAACAGGGATTCGTCAGCCAACAGATCGTTGCCCTCGACCACAATGGCATCCGCCGGTATCCGATCGCCTTCAACCAAGATCATGATGTCACCGGGCACGACGTCGCGACCGGCAATGCGTTGCCGCGTTCCGTCGCGCATCACCAAAGCCCGCGGGCTGGCAAGGCTGCGCAGGGATTCGAGCACGCGCTCGCTGCGTGCTTCCTGTACAATGCCAATTGAAACCGACAAGGTCGCAAACAGCGCCAACACGGCGGCATCGATGGGTTCGCCCAAAAGGAGGTAAACCGCGCCACCTCCCAAAAGCAACGCAAACATTGGCTGGCGCACAACGTCGAAAACGATCCGCGCGAAATTGCGACGGTCCGGGTTGGGCAGCTCATTCGGTCCAAAGGCCTTTAGGCGCGCCGCTGCCTCGGACGAACTCAGCCCGCAATGAATTGCTGCTTCATCCATTCCCACGGATTCTTAATCCGCCCGTGTGGACATATTCCAGAAGGAGGCGCCCATCACACCGAATGTCAGGCCAACCAGAAAGGTTATACCGACGAGGATGGCGGCCCGTGTGATTTCAAACGGCTGGATTTGATATGGCGGCGCGATGAAATGCGCCCAAAAGATGAAATCCATGAGCTTCTGTGCCACGCCAGCGGCCACAAGGCCGGCCCAGGCGGCATGAAAGAGTGCCAAGAACAGACCGAAGACGACGCCGGTGCGAATGGGTGATATTTTCATGGTAGCACTCCTTGAAAAAGTCGAGCCTAGGCGCCATTCGGTCAGCCGGCTTTGCGCCGCCTCAACAATATACCTGCATATTTCCTACTCCGGAGTCTCGTATTTGATACCGATCAAGGTATCTCGGTCCGTGGCGGTTAGCTTTTCTAGGAAATCCAAGCGCAGGTGCTTCATGCAGACGACGCGTTACTCTTCAGTGGCCATTCTCATCCACTGGTCGGTGGCCTTGCTCATTGTCTTTAGTTTCGTGGTTGGCCTGACAGTTGACAGCTTTCCCAAGAGCTGGACTGGCGCGGTCATCAATACGCATGCGCTTGCGGGCCTTTCCGTCCTCGCCCTGACGATTTTCCGTCTGGTCTGGCGTTTGAGTCACAAACCCCCGGAGTATCCCCGAGACATTGGTCCGACTGTGAGGCGCCTGTCTCACCTGGTTCAGACAACTCTGTATGTCCTGATGATTGTGGTTCCGGTAATCGGAATCCCCACCCTGCTTTATCGGGGGCGTGGACTTGATTTTGGCTTGTTTGAATTCCCGTCACCGTTTGAACGAGCGCCGGATATCTTTCATCCCCTGACAGAAGTGCATGAACTTGCCGCTTTCGCTTTGTTGGGTCTGGCGATCGGGCACATGTTAGCCGCGCTCTATCATCGGATCGTGCGGAAAGATGCCATTATGGGACGGATGGCGTTGAAAATCTGACACGGAAAGAAACCTCAGTCTCCCTGACCGGACGAAGCAGCGGCTACTTCGCGCAGATTAGGGGCAGAAATACGAACCAAG
>DATEEB010000028.1:0-3824 GCA_035281345.1 Rhizomicrobium sp.
CCAACAGCCCAGGGCTCGTCCGTGGCTTTGACGGCCTGGGCCGGGGGCAGGGGCAGGCGCAATTCTCCCTGGAAGGCACCAGCGGGATTTTTTCGGGACGGATATCGCTGGGGGTTTTGACCCAGAATTTTCGCGGCAACAGCATCAAGCTGATGCCGGAAGGCACCTATGGCGCCATGCGTCTGGGGGATGCGCTGATCTATGCGGGTTATCTGGATCATTGGTGGGGGCCAGGACAGATTTCGGCCTTGCAGCTTTCCAACAATGCCCGCCCCATGCCGCAGGTCGGCATCTCCCGGGCGCAAACGGGCGCGTCCAGTTGGCCGGTGCTGCGCTGGCTGGGGCCCTGGCAGGCGGAAGTCCTGTTCGGCTATCTGGACGGGCCGCGGTTGCAACCCGACACCTATTACAGCGGCGCCAGGCTCACCATTCATCCCTTTCCCGGATTCGAAATGGCCATCGCCCGCACCGAGGAATTCTGCGGCCAGGGGCACAATTGCGTTCCCATCCGCGACTATTTCCAGTTCTCCAACAACCCGCGCAGCGTCAACAAGACCAATGACGAGCTGACCTTCGATTTCAAATATAGCAGCAGGCTGGGCATGCTGCCCTATCAGGTCTATCTGCAGCTGATGAACGAGGATTACTCCTGGTTCAACCATTCGGGCACCAGTCATTTGTTCGGGGTCAGTATTTTCATCCCCGCGCGCCACAATCCGGTCAAGCTGACGGCGGAATTCACCGACAGTATCGCCACCCGCCACCCGTTCAGCTTCGGCGACCATTTTCACGGCTTCACCTACAACAATGGGCAATATCCCGATGGCATGCGCTATCGCGGGCGGACTTTGGGCTTCAGTTTGGACAACGATTCCACCCTGTTGTCGCTGCAGGGCAGCTGGACCGACGGTGGGGGGCGTTTCTATCAACTGTCCGCCCATCACGCGACCATCGGCAGCCATCGTGGGTTGGGCGCCAATATCGTCAGCCCCACGCCTGTTGTGCTGAACATGGCGGAGGCGCGCCTGTCGCTTCCTCTCCCCCTCGGAGGCGGGCGCGTTCATCTGGATCTGGCTGGACGGCTGCAGGACGACCAGCCGCGCCCGCACCGTGGTTTTGCGGCAGCCATCGAAGTGGCATTGCGCGCGCCGCTTTGACGCCTCGCCGGGCTGCCGGCGGCGATTGAAATTCCCTGTGACAATGTTTGACCGCCGCCAACCCGGTTTTCGCCGCAATCGGGCCTTGTGATGCCGGCCTTGTGATAAGAGGGTGCGGATACCATAAGCTTCGCCATGCGCGCTTTCGATCCCAAGACCTTCGATCCGGCCATCAGCTGGGCGCGCCGGCATGAGCGCAAGATTTCCGCCTTCTCGCTCGCGGGCGGGTTTGCCTTCGACAGCCTCACCTTCGGCCGCATCGACCATGCGCTGACGCAAGCGGTTTTCATCGTTTATCTGCTGGTGGCGGGGGGGACTATTGCGGCGCTGCATGTGCTGGAATCGCGCCCCGATGGCAGAAAGCCTTCCGACCAGACCCGCACCATCCTGATCGCCGTGACCCAGTTCGCGCTGGGATGTTTGCTGTCGGGATTCTGTGTTTTCTACATCCGCAGCGCTTCGCTCACCTCGTCCTGGCCGTTCCTGCTGGCGATGGCGGCCATCTTCATCGGCAACGAGTATATGCGCCGCTATCATGCGCGGCTGGTTTTTTCGGCCCTGCTGTTCTTCTTTGCCATCTATTCCTACGCCATCCTCTTGGTGCCGATAGCGCTCGGGCACATCGGCCATGGTCCCTTTTTGATCAGCGGCGGCGTCGCGGTGACCCTGTTCTTTTTCTACATGCAGGCGCTGGCACGGCTGGGACATGAACGTTATCGCGTCGCCCGCATGCAGGTTCTGGCCGGCATGGTGCTGATCGCGATGGCGCTTAATGCTGTGTATTTCCTGCGCATTCTGCCGCCGCTGCCCTTGGTTTTGACCGATGCCGGCATCTATCACCACGTCAAGCGCGTGGGCGTGAATTTCCAGGTCGCGGAGGAAGACGAGCCGCCGGAATGGCAGGCGCTGTTCGGCACCCATGCGATCATGCATGTGCAAAAAGGCGCCAGGCTCTATCTCTATAATGCGATCTTTGCGCCGCGCGGCTTGAGCACCCGGATCGTGCACGATTGGCAATGGCTCAGGCCCGGTATGGGCTGGGTTTCCCAGCAGCGCATTTCCGTACCCATCACCGGCGGGCGTGAGGAGGGCTTTCGCTATTTTACCTTCAAGACCGCCCCCAAGCCCGGCCAATGGCAGGTCAATATTCAGACCTTTGACGGCCGCTCGGTAGGCCGGGTGCGCTTTGCCGTGGAAGAGCAGGCCGTTCCCCCAGCAGTGACCTCCAAAATTCTGAAATAAGTCCGTGTTACCCCAACAATTCACCGGGGGGCCACATTTGCGCTCTACAGGCACGATCCAAGAGCTGGTGCGCTTGCCAAAGCCGTGTCGGTAGCATATTTCACAGCCCAAGTTTGGGATACTCTAAATTGTCCAGTAATAAAACTGTTATATCTCATCTGCGGCGTCTGGAAGCCGAGAGCATCCACATCCTGCGCGAGGTGGCGGCAGAGTTCGCCAATCCGGTGATGCTCTATTCCATCGGCAAGGATAGCAGCGTGATGCTGCATCTGGCGATGAAGGCCTTCTATCCCTCCAAGCCGCCCTTTCCGCTGATGCATGTGGATACGACCTGGAAATTTCGGGAGATGATCCAGTTTCGCGATGAGACCGCCAAGCGGCTGGGCCTGGATTTGATCGTCCATATCAACCAGGACGGCGTGACGCGCGGGATCAATCCCTTCGACAGCGGGTCTTCGCTGCACACCCAGGTGATGAAGACCGAAAGCTTGAAACAGGCACTCGACAAATACGGCTTTGACGCCGCGTTTGGCGGCGCGCGCCGGGACGAGGAAAAAAGTCGCGCCAAGGAACGCATCTTTTCCTTCCGCACCGCCAGCCATGCCTGGGATCCCAAGAACCAGCGGCCCGAACTCTGGCGCGTCTACAACACCCGCATCAACAAGGGCGAGAGCATCCGCGTCTTCCCTTTGTCCAATTGGACCGAGCTGGACATCTGGCAATATATCCTGGCCGAGAACATTCCCATCGTGCCGCTTTATTTCGCCAAGAAACGCCCCGTCGTGGAGCGCGACGGCACGCTGCTCATGCACGATGATGCGCGCATGACATTGAAGACCGGTGAAAAAATTGAAGATCGCCTGGTGCGCTTCCGTACCCTGGGTTGTTATCCCCTGACCGGCGCCATCGAAAGCGACGCCGACAGCCTGGAGGACATCGTCACCGAGATGTTCACCGCGCGCACGTCCGAGCGCCAGGGCCGCCTGATCGACAGCGACGAAAAGGCCTCTATGGAGAAGAAGAAGAAAGAGGGGTATTTCTGACATGAACGCCCCCCCGGAGTCCGCGCTTGCCGCGGCCGACCTTAAAAAAAACAGCGCCCTCCAGCAATTTCTCGCCGCCCAGGAAAAGAAGAGCCTGCTGCGTTTTCTCACCTGCGGCAGCGTCGATGACGGCAAATCCACGCTCATTGGACGCTTGCTGTACGACACGAAATTGTTGTTCGAAGACACGCTGGCGTCGCTGGAAAAGGATTCCAAGAAGTTCGGCACCACCGGCGAGGATATCGATTTCGCGCTTCTGGTGGATGGGCTGGAGGCCGAGCGCGAGCAGGGCATCACCATCGATGTCGCTTACCGCTTCTTCGCCACCGACAAGCGCAAATTCATCGTCGCCGATACGCCGGGTCATGAGCAGTATACCCGC
>DATEEB010000029.1:0-3803 GCA_035281345.1 Rhizomicrobium sp.
CCATGATCGCCACCATCACGAAATCGCTGGCGCGCGATGCCGCCGCGATCACCGCTTGGCGGCCGGCGGCCACTTCGATGCCGGTGCCCGAAAGGCCGGCCTTCAATTCTGCGAACAATTGCTCATTGCCGATCACCGCCAGTTGGGGGCGCATCGCCTTGGCCTGCTCGATCAGGACTTTGACATTCTCGCCCGCCGTCAGCGCGGCGATCGGCAAGGCAGCCGCGCCGTGCAATTTGCGGACATGGGCGATCACATCCAGGGTATTGACGCCGATCGAACCCGTGGAGCCCAGCACCGTCACGCTGCGCCCCAGGATATCGTCCATCGGCGGCAATTCGTCGAAGATCCGGGTGGCGGCAATCGCTTTCATACGCGGCCCCCGAACATGGGATTGAAATGCAGGCCCAACACCAAAAGCGCAAGCACCAGACTGGCGGCAAACAAGGAGTCCACCCGGTCCAGCACCCCGCCGTGACCCGGTATCAATCCGCCGGAATTTTTATAGCCAAAACGCCGCTTGACCAGGCTTTCGAACAGATCGCCAGCATGCGCCGCAAAACTGAAGACAAAGGCGAACGCCATCGCTTGCGGCACGTCAAAGCCGAACATGGCGATATAGAGTCCAAACACCATCGCCGCCGTGATGCTGCCGGCGATGGTGCCCGCCCAGGTCTTGCCCGGCGAAAGCTTGGGCGCGAGCTTGGGCCCGCCGATCAATTTGCCGAACACCAGCGCGCCGGTATCGGTAGCCCAGACAATCAAAAACAGACCCAGCAGAACCCAGGTGCCTTGCAGCGGCAAAATCCGCAAAGCCACCATCGCCAGGGACGGCAGCCCCAGATACAGCACCCCGCCCGCATGCCAGAGAGGATTGTCGTTCCGTTGCCGCGCCCAAACAAAGGATGCCGCCGCGCCGACCATGAGCAGCGCCAAGGCCGCGGGCACCACGCGCAGCATCAGCGCCGTCACCGCGCAGGCAATGGTCGCCGCCGTAATCAACGTCTGGATATGAATGGGTTGCCGGTCCGCGACCTCGCGCTGGGCAGGCGAACGCACCATGCGGTGCCACTCACGCGCGCCGAACAGAGTCATCAACACCGTGACCGCGGCGAACAGCTCCGGCCAAGGCGACACCGCCAGGCCGATGGCGATCACCGCCAAGAAGACGCCAAACAGAATCCTCAGCACGCCTTCGCCGGTGGTGTGCAAGATTTGCCCGGACTGCCGCTCCGTCATGATCACGCCACAGCTTCCGAATCCAGCGCGCCAAAGCGGCGTTCGCGGGCCGTGAACTGAGCCAACGCCGCGGTCAAAGCGGCGCGGTCAAAGTCAGGCCATAGCGTGTCCAGGAACAAAAGCTCGGCATAAGCCGATTGCCAAAGCAGGAAATTCGACAACCGATGCTCGCCGGATGTGCGGATCACCAAATCCGGTTCGGGCAGCGCACTGGTGAACAGGCGGGTGGCAAACAGATCCGGGGTGATGGTTTCAGGATCCAAACGTCCGTCCTTGGCGGCGCGCGCCAGCTCCCGGGCGGCGGCGACGATCTCCTCCTGCCCGCCATAGTCGAAGGCAAATGTCAGGTTCATGCCGTCATTCTTGGCGGTGCGGCTTTCGGAATCCTGGATCATCTGCTGGATATCGGAGGCGACACGGCCGCGATGGCCGATGATGCGCATGCGCACATTGCGTTCCACCAATTCGTCCATATCGCTGCGGAAATAGGCGCGAAACAGCCCCATCAACGCGCCCACTTCCGTCTTTGGCCGCTTCCAATTCTCGCTGGAAAACGCAAACAGCGTGAGATTTTCCAACCCCATATCGCAAGCGGCACGCACGGTCTCGCGTACCGCGCTCATGCCGGCATAATGGCCAGCCTCGCGCGGCAGATAGCGCTTCTTCGCCCAGCGACCATTGCCGTCCATGATGATGGCGACATGTTTGGGAAGAGGGGTGGTAAGATCCGCCAACGCCGTCACACCTGCATAATTTCCTGCTCCTTGGCGTGGAGCGCGCTGTCGATGTCTTTGATATGGGCGTCGGTCAGTTTCTGCAGCTCATCGCCCTTGGTATGCTGCTCGTCCTGGCCGATTTTGTGGTCCTTCTCCAGCTTCTTGAGCAGGTCCATGCCGTCGCGGCGCACATTGCGCACCGCCACGCGGGCGGCCTCGGCATATTTGGCTGCCAGCTTGGATAGCTCCTTGCGGCGTTCCTGATTGAGTTCGGGCAAGGGGATGCGCAGCAATTGCCCATCCATCTGCGGGTTAAGACCCAGCCCCGCATCGCGGATCGCCTTGTCCACCGCCTTGGCCAGCCCCTTGTCCCACACCTGCACCGTGATCATGCGCGCTTCCGGCGTGGCGATGCTGCCAACCTGGTTGATCGGCACGGCATTGCCATAGGCCTCGACCTTCACCGGGTCCAGCAGCGCCGCGCTGGCCCGTCCGGTACGCAGTCCCGCCAGCTCGCTCTTGAGGGTGACAATCGCGCCGTTCATGCGGCGGTCAAGTTCATCCTTGCTATAGGCGTCAGCCATCTTCCTTGCTCCATCCCCCAAAATCGCGCCGACGGCCAAAGATACCCTAAGACCCCGGCGTCGCTTTATTTTTCTTCGATAATGGTTGCCCGGCCCTCGCCCCTGAGCACCTTGGTCAGACCGCCGGCTTCGCCTAGGGAAAATACCAGGATCGGGATCCGATTTTCCCGGGACAGCGAAATGGCCGCCGCATCCATAACTTGAAGATTCTGGGCTAACACCTCGTGATAGCTCAGAGAATCATATCGTTTCGCCGTTGGAACCCGCTTGGGGTCGGCGTCATAGACCCCATCCACCTGAGTAGCCTTAAGCAGCGCGTCACAGCCCATTTCCGCCGCCCTGAGCGCCGCCGCCGTGTCGGTGGTGAAAAAGGGATTGCCGGTCCCGGCCCCGAAGATCACCACTCGCCCCTTTTCCATGTGCCGGGCGGCCCGGCGGCGAATGTAGGGCTCGCAGACATTGTTCATGGCGATAGCCGATTGGACCCGGCAGGGGAGCCCTACCCGTTCCAACCCAGCCTGAAGCGCCAGAGCATTCATCACCGTGGCTAGCATGCCCATATAGTCGGCGGTGGAACGGTCGATGCCCTTGGCGGAGCCGGCCAGGCCGCGAAAGATATTGCCGCCACCCACCACCATGCAGATCTGGCTGCCGGCGCCATGGGCTTCCTTCACATCGCGGGCGATGCGGTCCACCACATCGATATCGATGCCGAATGCGCCGGCGCCCATCAGCGCCTCGCCGGAAACCTTAAGCAAAATCCGGCGGTATTTCGGCGCTGGCGGCATGAAGGGCTCCCTTTGGTCGGTTAGCGGGTGCCTGCCATCTGGGCGACTTCGTCGGCGAAATCGGCCTCGACCTTCTCGACGCCTTCGCCCACCTGGAAGCGGACAAATCCCTCAACGGTTATGGCAGCGCCCAAATCCTTGGACGCTTTCTCGATCACCTTAGCGATCTGGGTTTCGCCGTCGATCACGAAGGTTTGCTGGAGCAAGACGGTTTCTTCGTAGAATTTTCGCATGCGCCCTTCCATCATCTTTTCGATGACGTTTTCCGGACGGCCCGACTGGCGCGCAATCTCGGCCTGCACGTTGCGTTCGCGCTCCACCACCTCCGGCGCCAGATGCTCCGGCGAGATCGCCAAAGGCGAGGCGGCCGCGACATGCATGGCGAGCTGCTTGGCCAGCGCCGACAACTTGTCCTTGTCGCCGGACGATTTCAGGCCGACCAGCACGCCGATCTTGCCCAGTTCCGGCGAAGCGGG
>DATEEB010000030.1:0-12575 GCA_035281345.1 Rhizomicrobium sp.
CCCACTGTCCCTGCTGGGCGCGGCACTGATGCTGTCCTGGCTGGGCGCCAGCATCAACACCATGGTGATCGCCGGCCTGGTCATCGCGCTGGGCGAGGTCGTGGATGACGCCATTATCGACGTGGAAAATATCGGGCGGCGATTGCGGCTGAACCGGGAGGCCGGAAGTCCGCGCTCCCACTTTGATGTGGTGCTGAACGCCTCTCTGGAAGTGCGTTCCGCCGTCGTTTTCGCCAGCATGATCGTGATGCTGGTGTTTTTGCCCATTTTCTTCTTGGACGGGCTGTCGGGAACGTTCTTCCGCCCCCTCGCCATTGCCTATGTGCTGGCCATCGCGACCTCTCTGCTGGTGGCCCTGACCATCACGCCGGCGCTTTGCCTGTTCCTTCTGCCCGGCGCCAAAGAGATACAAAGCGACCCGGAACTTGTTCGCAGGCTGAAAGAGCGCTACCGCGCGTTCCTACCCCGCATGTTGGGACGCCCGCGCCTGGCGGGCGGGATTATCGCGGGCGGCCTATGCCTTGCGGCGCTTGGTTACATCTCTTTCAAGGACCAGTTCCTGCCGGATTTCCGCGAAACCGACTTCTTGATGCATTTCGTGGAAAAGCCCGGCACGTCCATCGAGGCCATGGACCGCATCACGATTCTTGCCAGCAAGGAGTTGCGGGCAATCCCAGGGGTCCGCAATTTCGGATCCCATATCGGACGCGCCGAAGCAGGCGACGAAGTATATGGGCCGAACTTCACCGAACTGTGGATCAGCCTCGACGAAGAGGTGGATTACGATGCGAGCATCAAGAGAATCCAGGACGCCATTGACGGCTATCCCGGCCTGACCCGCGATGTGCTGACCTATCTGCGGGAACGCATCAAGGAAGTGCTGACCGGCGCCGGAGCCACCGTTGTGGTGCGCATTTACGGTCCCGACATGGCCCATTTGCGCAAAACCGCCGAAACGGTCCGGGCCAGTATTGCGGACGTGCCGGGCATCGCCAATCTGAAGGTCGAGCAGCAAAGCCTGATCCCCCAGATTCAGGTTCGTCCGCGTCCCGAAGCGCTGGCAGCCTTTGGTCTGACGACGGGAGAAGTCCGGCGCGCCGCCGCCACCATCATTCAGGGCTTCAAGGCGGGCGAGGTCTATCGTGACCAGAGGATTTACGATGTCGCGGTGTGGGGTGCGCCAACGGCGCGAAGCGACCTGCACGGATTGCGCGACATGCTGATCCCCACGGCGACGGGCGCCCAGGTGCGTCTGAGCGAAGTCGCCGACGTGCAGATCATGCCCGCCGCCAACGAGATCAGGCGGGAGAATGGCTCCCGGCGCATCGACGTCACCATGAACATTTCGGGCGCCAGCGATTTGGGCGGCGTGGCACGCGCGGTGGAGCGCAAAGTGACCGCCCTGCCTTTTGCCCAAGGCTATTATCCGGAATTCCTGGGCGAATACGCCGCCCTGCAGGCGTCCGAACGCCGCCTTTTGGTCCTTGGCGGGCTGTGCCTTCTGGGCATTCTTTTGCTCATCTGGCTGGAGTTCCGTTCGCTCCGCATCACCGCGCTGATCGGCCTCAGCCTTCCTTTTGCGCTGGTGGGCGGGGTGATCGCGGTGCTGCTGTCCGGAGGCACCATGTCGCTGGGATCGCTGGTTGGCTTTGTCACCGTGCTGGGCATCTCGGCCCGCAACGGCATCATGCTGATCAGCCATTATCAGCATTTGGAACGCCATGAGGGCGAAAGTTTCGGCCCGGCCATGATCTTAAGGGGCGCCGAGGAACGCCTGGTCCCCATCCTGATGACGGCGCTATGCGCCGCCTTGGCGCTGCTCCCCCTGGTGGTGGACGGCAGCGCGCCCGGGCATGAGATCGAGCATCCCATGGCGCTGGTCATTCTTGGCGGGTTGGTGAGTTCTACCGCGCTCAATCTGCTGCTGATGCCGACACTGTATGCCCGCTTTGCCCGCAACCGGTGGAACGGCGAGGCGATAGCACCATGAGCCGTGTTCCCCTTCTATCAACCCTGTCGGCCCTGCTTCTGGGCGGATGTGTCACCACCGCTTCGACCCCGCAGATCCATGTGCCGCCGGCGGCGTCGGGCGGGTTTGTCGAAACGCGCAACAACGCCGTCACCCCGGCGCCCGTGCAAGCCATCTGGTGGCGCCTGTTCGACGATCCGGTGCTCGACCGCCATGTCGAGCGGGCGCTGGCGGCCAATGCGAGCGTGCGTGTGGCGATCGCCAATCTACAGACCTCGCGCGCCGCCGCGCGTCAGGCGCGCGCCGCCTTTTATCCCCGCGCCGGCGCGGAAAGCGGCGTCGGGCCGATACGGGCGGTGGATCAGCCCAGCACCACCATGATCCCCACCACGGACTATGATATTGGCGGCACCGTCGCCTATGAATTGGACCTGTTCGGCCGCGTGCAGTCCGCCAGTGCTGCCGCCCGCGCCGATGCGGACGCTAGCGCCGCCGCGCTGGATGCAGCCCGGGTGAGCGTGGCCGCGGACACCGTGCTGGCCTATGTTGAGCTATGCGGCGCCATCGCCAATGAGCGGATCGCGCATGAGACGGTCCAAGCCCAAAAGCGCAGCGTTGAACTGGTCAACAAGCAACTTGAAGAAGGAGATGTTTCGCCCCTGGAACTGGCGCAGGCGCGCGCGCTGCTGCATCGTGCCGAGGCCGCGCTGCCCCTATTTTCCGCGGACCGCAGGCGCGCTTTGTTCCAACTCGCCACCCTCCAGGGCAAGGCGCCTGCCGAGGCTGACGGCCTGGAAGCCGGCTGCACCGCCCCGCCCAAGCTTGCCACCGAGATTCCGGTTGGTGACGGCGCGGCGTTGATCGCCCGCCGTCCCGATATCCGCGAAGCCGAACGCCGCCTGGCCGCCGCGACGGCGCGCATCGGTGTTGCGACAGCGGATCTTTATCCTCGCATTTCGCTGGGTGGTTCCGCCGGACTGCTTAGCGGAGGCTCTAACGCGTTTTTCACGCCGCTGATCAGTTGGGCTTTCCTGGACTGGAGCGCCGTACGGGGACGCATCGAGGCCGCCAAAGGCAGCGAGGCGGCCGCCCTTGCCAATTGGGACGCCGTCATGCTGCGGGCCTTGCGGGAAGTGGAATCGGCCTTGGCCGACTATCGCGCCGAGAGCATCCGCAGCCGCGCCCTGGCCGGGGCGCTTGCGGAAAGTGAAAAGGCTGCGGCCCGGGCCCGTACGCGCTATCGGTTGGGCGCGGAAAGCTTTCTTCTGGTTCTGGACGCGGAACGGTCCCGCAACGATGCCGCCACCCAAATGGCCGTATCAGACATCCGAAAAGCGCAAATTCAGGTCACGCTCTTCCGCGCGCTGGGTGGCGGATGGGAAACAAGTCCGGCACCGTAGGTCCATACATTGCAAGCATAGTAGGACCAGGAGCTGCGATGTCCGCTCTTGGTGCGCAATTTTCCAGAAAATCGATTCCGATTTTGCCCGTATTCCCCGATACGGACTGCGCCTTTCTCCTGCCCATACCACAAAATCTCTCCGGCGCAGTGGTTCCATCTGGTCCCAACCCACCGGAAACTTTTTCAACAGCCTGCTAGAAGCGGATTGCTTACTGGCCTTTGAACGACATCAGCAGGGCAGGAATGAGGGTGTATCCGGCGGGACAACCGGCATCGACTGCCACTTGCGTCGAGCCGGTCAATTGGCCATTCGCGTCTGTGGCGATGCAGACTTCAAACTGACCGCCTGTCTGCGTAATGCTGTAGTCATTGTCGGTTCCGGCAAGATACAATTGCTTTCCGTCCGGCAATACGGGACCCGGGGCGAAACCCTCGATCTTTTCCGGGACCCAGTGATTGGCCCCCTTGATTGCCGTCAGCATATCGAGAAATAAGGTCTTTGAGACTGGCGTGATCACCGATGCGTCCGGCAGGGTGCTCCCATTGGTTCCGGCCAAACTTATGCCCGAAACGTCGGTGGCGCCCGTGATGTCGATTCTGTAAATGCGCTTGTGCAGAGGCTTGGGGCTTATGCCCGAAGGTTCATCGACTCCGCGGCCGCGATTGTCGCGTTCCAAAATCAGGAACTCGCTATTGCTGAGAGCGTAGATGCCGCTGGCGCCGATGCTGCGGCCCTGATTGGTTGCGGTAAAGGCGGTTGCGCTGGGGTCCCGGGCATTGATTTGCGCAATCGTGTCGAGCTGATAGACGAACTGGCGTTCGCTCGAGCCGGTTGCGATATCATATTCAACGATACGGACATTGGTGCTGCGGCGGCCGTCATTGGAGGTGCCCTCATTCACCAGAGGGTCCTGCATAATCGCGTACAGCTTGGTCCGCGACTTGTTGATCGCCAAGCCCTCATAACCGCGATTGTCCTGCCGTCCCGTCACAATGGTGGGGCGGCCATCGACATAATTGATGTCCGTGTCCGCTTCGCGGGGAACAAGATTGGCCGGCGGCGCAAAGGCGCGGATGAATTGGCCGCTTGAGGTGAACTCATAAAGGCTGGGGCCATACTCGTCCGCCACAAACAGATGTCCGCCCTGGCCAACGACAAGGCCTTCCGGATCGAAGCTGCTGCCCAGCTTGGAACTGTCGCCGTTCAGAAGGCTGGGATTGAGCCCATTAAACGGCTCGCTTCCATAGCGGAAGGGAATGGTTTTGACGATTCGATAATCGCTGATGGAACCGTCGGCATTGTAAGTGACGGTAAACTTCTGAACCCGCGTCTCATAGGACAACAACCCGCCGCCCGGTCCGCGGTCGGAGAGTGCATACCAATCGCCCGTCTTGGTGTCATAAAAGATGTCCGAGAAGAAGCCGTTGCGGTTGATGCCGGCGCCCCCCGTTTCCTTTTTCTTGATCTTGGTGAGGTCGGTGCTCTCACCGGGAAGTTCCAGAATGGTTTTCAACTGCGGTTCGGCGACCGCGGCGCCAGCCCCGGCAAAAATGGCGGCTGTCAATGCTATGGCGGAAGCGGAAATGAGATAGCGGCGCATATGCCCTCCTGGCTGTTGAATCGGGCCATACAGTGGGCTTATGCACGTTACGGAAAGTCGTCGATTTTGTAACAGTTTTGTATGCCACGGGATATGCGCACATGTTCTGGTGCAGACCGGCGTGGAGGCGTCAATCCTCTTGGATTCGGCTGGTTTGCCGCGTGTCGGGCATGGCCAAAACCACCAGAAAGCCGATGGCCATGATGATTGAGGAATAGATGTAAAAGCCGCTTTCTATTCCCGCTGACTTGAACCACAGCGCGACATATTCCGCCGTGCCGCCAAAGGTGGCGTTGGCCAGGGCGTAAGGCAGCGCCACGCCCAGGGTGCGGATGTGGGCGGGATAAAGCTCAGCCTTCACGACGGCATTGATTGCGGTATAGCCGGCCTGCACCAGCATGGCGCCCAGCAGAATGAAGAAGACGCCAACAGCAGATCCGCCTTGGGCAACGGTATTCATGACCGGCCAGGTGATCAGCGCGCCGCCGCCAAAGGCCATGATCAGCAGCGGTTTGCGTCCCACCTTGTCGGAAATCCAACCGATCAGCGGCTGCGCCAGCATGAAGCAAACCAGGGTGGCGGCGCTCAATTCGGTGGCCTGGTCGCGGGTGAAACCCGCGGTGTTGGTCAGAAATTTCTGCATGTAGGTGGTGTAGATATAAAAGGTGAGCGAGCCGCCCGCCGTCAGGCCCAGCACCGTAAGGGTCTCACGGGGATAGCGCCGCAGCAGCATGCGGGTGCTACCCAATTCCACGCCTGAGGCTTTGGCCTGGACGAAGGATTGCGATTCCTCCATCCGGCCGCGCAGGTAAAAGGCGGACACAGCCAGGATGGCGCCGATCACAAACGGCACGCGCCAGCCCCACACATGCATGGCCTCCGCGCCGATGGCATGTTGTAGAAGGATCAACACCAGCAAAGCCGTCAGTTGCCCGCCGATCAGGGTGACATAGTTGAAGCTGGACCAGAAGCCGCGATGGGTCTTGCCCGCCACCTCGCTCATATAGGTGGCGCTGACGCCATACTCGCCGCCCAGCGCCAGTCCCTGCAGGATTCGGGCAAGCAGCAGGATCGCGGGGGCCGCCACGCCGATCTGGGCCGCGCCCGGGGTGAAGGCGATCACCAGCGAGCCCAGACACATCAAGGCAACCGAAGCGACCAATGCGCGCTTGCGGCCGAAGCGGTCGGAATAGCAGCCCATGATCCAGGCGCCGACAGGACGGGCAAAGAATCCGACCGCGAAAATTCCCGCGGTTTGCAGTAGTTGCGCAGTTTGATCGCCTTTTGGAAAAAACACCGGCGCAAAATAAAGCGCGGCGGCGGAATAGGCATACCAGTCATACCATTCCACCAGATTGCCAATGGAGCCGGAAAATATGGCGCGCAACCGCGCTGCGGACGTCAATTTGGTGGTCACCCACAATCCCCACGCGCTGTTTTCCGATAAGGAAGATATGGACCAGGGCCTGACGCGGGTCCAGTGATGGGCGATTGGCAAATGCCGCCTAGGTCAGACCAGCCGCAAAAGTCCCGGATTTTTCCGGCCCAGCGCTGGGAATTCTTCCCGAAAGCCCTTTTTCTGGGCCTTGGGCAGCCGCGGCTGTATAGTGGACCGTCTTTCCACAGGTCCTTAATGCCGCTTCAGTTTCGCGTTCTAGGCTCGATCGCTGTGTTGCTTGTGCTGGCGCTTTTCTGCGGCGGCGCCCTTTTGGTGCTGCAGGCTCGCTCCGTGGCGGAGCTTGAGGTCCATACGGCCTTCCGGGGTGCGGAGCGGTCGATCCGCGATACGCTGCAGGGCAATGTCGAACATACCGTGACGTTGCGCCAGGTCGTGGCCAGCTTCGAAGGACAGCGCCATGTCCGCGCCGCGCTGGTCAATGAAAAGGGCAAGGTGATCGTGCAATCGCGGATTGCCCGTCTGAAAAACCCCGCGCCGGCCTGGTTCGAACGGCTGATGACGCCGCTGCCCTTGATGTCCCGGATTCCCCTCAATCTGCCCGGCTATCCCTGCGTGGTGGTCCTGACCAGCGATCCGTTGAGCGAGATCGCGGAGGTTTGGAACAATGCCCGCAATGCCTTCCTGACAATGCTGGTTTTTTGCGGCGCCACCATGGCGGTGGTGTCACTGGCTTTTGCCTATGCATTCGGTTTTTTGCGCCGGTTCCAGGCTGGGCTGCTGGAGGTGGCGCAGGGCCGCTATAGCGCTCGGCTTGACACCAAGGGCGCTCCCGAGCTTGCGGCCTTGGCGCGGGGCTTCAATCATATGGCGGAACGGCTGGAGGCTTTCTCGGATAGCAACCGGCGCCTGGAGCGGCAGATTCAAAGCATCCAGGAAGAAGAGCGCGCCGGTATTGCCCGCGACCTGCATGACGAAGTGGGGACCTATCTGTTCGCCATCCAGGTGGACGCCAACACAGCCGCCAAATCCGCCGACCCGCAGACGCGCGAGCTGGGCGTCATGATCCGTGACGCCGTGCTGCATGCCCAGCAGTATGTGCGGGATATTCTGCGGCAGCTGCGGCCGGCCAATGATCTGGAGTTCGGACTTGAAGCCGCGATTGCGGATTTGATTCTTTTTTGGTCGCGCCGCTATCCCGCCATCCGCTTTGAGCGCGCCATTGCGCCCGGCCTGACCCTCGATCGGCGCAGCGAAGAGGCACTGTATCGCATCGTGCAGGAAAGCTTGAGCAATGCGGTGCGTCATGGCGCTCCGCAAACGATCCGTATTGCTATCGCGGATGAAGCGGATGGCGTGGCGGTCTGCGTCGAGGACGATGGCGGCGGTCTCAAACAATCGGGCAGGGGCCTGGGCGCTATGGGTCTTGCGGGCATGGAGGACCGGGTGCGCGCCCTCAATGGCCGGTTCACCATGGAAAATCTTCCGGGCCGCGGCGTGAGGGTGCATGCGCATTTGCCCAAATTGCGGGAGCTGGAAGACGCATGAAGCGGGTGCTGGTGGTTGACGATCATGCCATCGTGCGGTCGGGCATTCGCCGTCTGCTGGCGGCGCTTCCCGATCTGGAATTGGACGAAACCGCCAATGGTGAGGAAGCCTTGGAACGGGTGGGCGCTGGCCCGTTCGATCTGATTATTCTCGACCTCAACCTTCCGGGCCTGGGCGGCCTGGAGCTGCTGCGCCGTCTTCTGAAAGTCCGGCAGAAGGTGGCGGTATTGGTGTTCTCGCTGCACACCGAAGCCATCTACGCCAACCGCGCCATGGAAGCGGGCGCGCGTGGTTTTGTCAGCAAAAACGCGACGCCCGAAGAGCTGCTGGCGGCAGTGCAAACCGTTCTGGCGGGCGGCACGGCGATTGAGCGCGATATTGCCAGTGAAATTGCTGCCCAGGATATCGGCGAAAACGCCTATTTGCGGCCTTTGACCCAGCGGGACCTGGAGATTTTGCGTCTTCTGGCAGCCGGCAACAGCCTTACCCAGATAGGCGATGCACTGGGCATCGCCTATAAAACCGTCGCCAATACGCTCAGCCGCATCAAGGAAAAACTCGGCGTCAGCCATACCGCGGACCTGATCCGCATCGCCATCGGCCGGGGGCTCGCCGACTTGCGCTGATGCGGGCGGGAATTTTTCCCGAAATGACGTTCGGGTGCATCGCGCTCTTGCGAGATCATGGCGCGCCTGTAAGCTTTCCGATGTTGTTAGCACCTAGGAGGACAACATGTCCTGGACCACTCCGCGCGTGATTGAAATCGCCGTTGGCATGGAAATCAACTGCTATGCCTGCGCCGATATCTAACGCGCAATGAAGTTGACAGGCCGCCGGTAGCATGCCGGCGGCCTGTTCCTTTTGGGGTGCGATGTGAAGATTCTCATTCTCGGTGCCGCCGCCGGCGGCGGTTTTCCGCAGTGGAACAGCAACGACGCCGTTGCGCGGCGGGCCTGGTCGGGAAAGCTGCGCCATCGCACACAGTCTTCCATTGCCGTGAGCGTGGACGGCAAGCGTTGGGTTTTGCTGAACGCTTCGCCCGATCTGCGCCAGCAAATCCGCGACAATCCGCAGCTTCACCCCGCTGCCGATGCGCCGCTGCGCGCCAGTCCCATCGCGGCCGTGGTGCTGACCAATGCCGATGTGGATCATATCGCGGGCTTGCTGAACCTGCGCGAGAGCCAGCCATTGGCCCTTTACGCTCATGCGCGCGTGCTGGGCGTGTTGGCGCGCAACAGCGTGTTCGATGTGCTGAGCGGCGAATTCGTGGAACGGCGCGACTTGCGGCTGGACCGTGATATCGCCCTTGACGACAAGTCCGGCGCGGCGCTGGGCGTGACGATCAAGGCTTTCGCGGTACCCGGAAAGATCGCTCTATGGCTGGAAGACAAGGCCGTGCCGGACTTCGGAACGGCGGAAGGCGACACGCTGGGGCTTGAGATTTCGGACGGCCAGGGCAAGTCCTTCTTTTATATTCCTGCCTGCGCCGCCATAACGCAGGACCTGGCGGAACGCCTGCGCGGCGCGGCGCTGGTGTTGTTTGACGGGACGCTGTGGCGCGACGATGAAATGATTGCGGCGGGTGTGGGCCGCAAAAGCGGTCAGCGCATGGGCCACATCAGCTGCGATGCGGCCATTGCCGCCCTCGCGCCGCTTGATATCCAGCAGAAGTTTTTCATCCATATCAACAACACCAACCCGCTTTTTGTGGACGATGCGCCCGAGCGGGAGGTGGCGGCCGCGGCGGGTTGGCGCGTTGCCGATGACGGCATGGAGATTTTCCTATGAGCGCACCCGCCTTGGATAGGCCTTGGTCCCGGGACGAATTTGAAGAACGGCTGCGCGCCATTGGCGCGGCGCGTTATCACGACAAGCATCCCTTTCACGTCAAACTGCATCAAGGCGCCTTGGACCAAGGTCAGATGCAGGCCTGGGTGCTGAACCGCTTCTACTATCAGAAGTCCATTCCGCTGAAGGATGCCAGCCTGATCGGACGGACCGACGATATCGCGCTGCGCCGGGAATGGATCGGCCGCATTGCCGACCATGACGGCACCTCCCCGGGGGAGGGCGGCATCGAACGCTGGCTGATGCTGGCCGAAGGTGTGGGGTTGGACCGCGACTATGTCGCAAGCTGCGCCGGTGTGCTTCCCGCAACGCGGTTTGCCTGCGAGGCCTATATCCGTTTTGTGCGTGAGAAGACGCTGCTGGAAGCGGTGGCCTCATCGCTGACCGAGATGTTCGCGCCCGGACTGCACAAAACGCGGATCGCGGCGTTGCTGGAGCATTATCCCTTCGCCAACGATCGGACGCTGGCCTATTTCCGCACCCGGCTGGTGCAAGCGCCGCAGGACGTCGCCTACGGCCTGTCTTATGTCCTGGAGCGTGCCGACAGCCGCGAGAAACAGGAGCAGTGCCTGGCGGCGCTCAGCTTCAAGACGGATGTTCTATGGGCGCAGTTGGATGCACTCAACCATGCCTATGTCACGCCGGGGCTTATTCCGCCTGGCGCGTTCGTGCCCGAGGACCGCCGATGACCCGCCTTTTGGTCGAACGGTTCTCGGTGCCGCGCCTGTCGGCGCATATGCGCCTGCGCTATGACAAGACGCGCGGCCAATGGACCATTCAGGCGCCGGAGCGCGCCTTTGTGCTGGACGAAATCTCCTATGCCATCATAGCGCGCTGCGATGGCGCCGCGACCCTTGAGGCGGTGATTGCCGATCTTGCGGCCGCCTTTCCCGATGCGCCCCCCGGTGCGATCGCGAAGGACGTAACGTCTCTGGTGCAGGATCTTGCCGACAAGGGCGTCATGACCGCATGACTGCACCATATCCCCCGATGGCGTTGCTGGCGGAACTGACGCACCGATGCCCGTTGCAATGCCCCTATTGTTCCAACCCGTTGGCGCTGGAGCGGGCGGCGGGAGAAATGCCGACGGCGGATTGGTTGCGCGCCATTGCCGAAGCCGCAGAGATCGGTTGCATGCAGGTGCATTTTTCGGGCGGTGAGCCCACCCTGCGCCGCGACCTTGAAGAACTGGTCGCAGGTGCGACAGCCGCGGGGCTTTATACCAATCTGATTACATCCGGCGTCGCGCTGGATGCGGCGCGGATCGAAGCGCTGATTGCCGCGGGGTTGGAGCATGTCCAGCTGAGTTTTCAAGATTCCGGGGCTGAACTTGGCGAACGGATCGGCGGCTATAAGGGCGCGCAGGAAAAAAAGCTTGCGGCCGCCGCCATGGTCAGAGCGGCGGGCTTGCCGCTGACGGCCAATTTTGTGGTGCATCGCCAGAACGCGGATCACCTCGAAGACATGCTCGATATGGCGGTGGCCATGGGGGCGCATCGGGTCGAGATCGCCAATGTGCAATATTATGGCTGGGCGCTGAGGAACCGCGCCGCTTTGATGCCCAGCCGCGGTCAGCTTGCGGCGATGACCGAAGCGGTCACGGCGGCGCGCGATCGGCTGAAGGGCATCATCGTCATCGACTATGTGGTGCCCGACTATTATGCCCGCCGTCCGAAATCCTGCATGGGCGGTTGGGGACGGCGCTTTCTCAATATTTCGCCGACCGGAAAGGTTTTGCCCTGTCACGCGGCGGAAAGCATTGCCGGCATGACGTTCGACAATGTGCGTCAACGCGGCTTGGCAGAGATCTGGCGTAACTCCGAGGCTTTTGAACGGTTTCGCGGCCTGGATTGGATGCCCGAGCCGTGCCGCTCTTGCGACAACAAGGAAATCGATTGGGGCGGCTGCCGCTGCCAGGCTTTTGCCATCACCGGCGATGCGGCCAACACCGACCCGGCTTGCGGTCTGTCGCAGGATCACGGCCTGCTGGTCCAGCTTGCCGAGCGGGAATCCGGCGCCAGCGACCCGGCGTTCGTCTATCGCCGTTATCGCGGAGCACCCGGCCGGTGACGCCGGCAATTGGGGCGGCATGGCGGGTGCGCGGCTGACCGCAAAGGCGCGTCTCCGGCCCTATTTGTCTTGCGCGGATGATGCGGAGGCCTGCGCCACCGCGAGCGCGGTCATGTTCACGATGCCGCGCGCGGTGACCGACGGCACCATCACATGCACCGGCTTGGAGACGCCCAACAAAAGCGGCCCCACCAGCAAGCCCTCGGTGGCCGCCGACAAAAGCGTCAGCGCGATGTTGGCGGCATCCAAGGTGGGCATCACCAGGAGATTGGCCGAGCCGGTCAGGGTGCTGTTGGACACGATGCGGGAGCGCAGGCTTTCGCTGAGGGCCGCGTCGGCATGCATTTCCCCGTCGATCTCGAAATCACAGCTTGCGGCGCGCAGCAATTCCAGCGCCTTGCGCATCTTTATGGCGCTGGGGGAGTGGGACGTGCCGAAGCTGGAATGGGACAAGAGTGCGGCCTTGGGCGCCAGACCGAAGCGGCGCACCGTCTTGGCCGCCAACTGGGTCATTTCCGCGATCTGTTCGGCGCTGGGATCGACATTGACATGGGTGTCGCAGAAAAACAGCGCGCCATTGGGCAGGATCAACGCCGCCAGCGAATAGAGCCGGCTGACGCCGGGCTGGCGCGGAATAATGGGCAAGATGTTGGTGAGCTGGCGGGTCCAGTCGCCCAAGCCGCCGCAGAGCGCGGCATCCGCTTCGCCGGCTTCCAGCAGCATGGCGGCGGCGATGCCGTG
>DATEEB010000031.1:0-4158 GCA_035281345.1 Rhizomicrobium sp.
GCGGCATGTTTTTTCCGCACGGCAGTCCTGCCGATTCGCAGCCGCAAATCAGGAGGTGAGAGGATCGCACATGTGATCTGATCCAGGCCAGATTCGAGGCCAGGATGAGCGCGCGCAACTGGGGACTGCTGGTGTTGCTGGCGCTGCTGTGGGGCAGCTCATTCTATTTTTACAAGGTGCTGATTGCGGTCTTGCCGCCGGTGACGGTGGTGCTGGGGCGCGTCGGCATCGCCGCCATCGCGCTCAATCTCTGGCTTTGGGCGCAAGGCCAGGCGTTGCCGCTGAAGGATGGCATGTGGCTGCGGTTTCTCTGGCTGGGTTTTCTCAACAATGTGGTTTGCTTTGTGCTGATCGCCTGGAGCGAAACCCGCATTACTTCGGGCATGGCCTCGATTCTCAATGGCACCACGCCGATCTTCATGGTGCTGGTGGCGCATTGGCTCACCCATGACGACAAAATGTCGGTCAACAAAGTGACCGGCATCCTGTTCGGTTTCGCCGGCACACTGGTCTTGGTCGGGCCGGATGCGCTGGCCGGCGGCGGCGAATTGCTGGGTGAGCTGGCGGTGATCGCGGCGTCCTGTCTTTATGCTTTTGCGGCCGTCTATAGCCGCCGCTTTACCGGATTGTCGGCGCTGGTGGCGGCCACCGGCCAGGTCACCGGCGCCACCGCAATTTTGCTGCCGCTGTCGCTTCTGTTCGACCGACCCTGGACCTTGGCCATGCCGGGTGCGGATATTTGGGCCTCGCTGTTGTTCATCGCCTTGATGAACACGGCGGCCGCCTATTGGGTCTATTATAAGATGCTGGCGACCACCGGGGTCACTTATATCTCTCTGGTGACGTTCTTGATCCCGCCGGTCGCGCTGTTGTTGGGCGCGGTGTTCCTGCATGAAAGCATCACACTGCATGCCCTGATCGGTATGGCGATCATCGCGCTGGGTCTTTTGGCGGTGGATGGACGATTGCCGGCCCGGCTTAGGCCGCCGTCCATCCCCCGTCCATAGATATGATCGCGCCGGTGATGGAACGCGCCATGTCGCCCGCCAGATAGACCGCCAGCGCCGCCACTTCTTCGACGGTCACAAACTGCTTGGTCGGCTGGGCATGCAGCAGCACATCGTTGATCACCTGCTCGCGCGTCAGGCCGCGCGCCGCCATGGTGTCGGGGATTTGCTTTTCCACCAGCGGCGTCCAGACATAGCCGGGGCAGATGGCGTTGGCGGTGATGCCGAAGGTCGCGGTCTCCAAGGCAATCGTCTTGGTGAAGCCTGCGATGCCATGCTTGGCGGCGACATAGGCCGATTTGAACGGCGAAGCGACCAAGGCATGGGCGCTGGCGGTGTTGATGATGCGGCCCCATTTTTTGGCTTTCATGCCGGGCACCGCGGCGCGGGTGGTGTGAAAGGCGCTGGACAGGTTGATGGCGACGACCTGATCCCATTTTTCCGGCGGAAATTCCTCCACCGGCGAAACGAACTGGATGCCGGCATTGTTGACCAATATGTCCACCGATCCCAATTGCCGGATGGCGTCGGTCACCATGGCTTCGGTCTCAGGGCCCTTGCTCATATCGGCGCCGCTATAGATCGCCTTGACGCCGAATTCCTTCTCGATGCCGCACCGCTCTTTTTCGATTGCGGCCGCGTCGCCGAAACCGTTCATGCAAATGTCGGCGCCTTGGGCGGCATAGGCGCGGGCAATGGCCAGCCCTATCCCTGAGGTCGAACCGGTGACGAGGGCAACTTTGCCTTTGAGGAACATGGCATTTCTCCGAAAAGTCGGCCCCTAAGAATGGCACAGCTTTAACCTTTCAAAAGAGGCGCAGCGCCGCAGAGGGTCGGAAAAAAGCGCAAATTCGGCTATGATTCGGGCCGTGGACGCCAAACCGATCCCTCCGCCTCAACCAACGGGCCATCGCTATGCGCCGGTGCCGCGGCCGGAGAATTGCGGCCGCATCGCCTTGGTGCTGCAAGGCGGCGGCGCCTTGGGCGCCTATCAGGGCGGCGTCTATCAAGCCCTGCATGAGGCGGGGCTGGAGCCGGAATGGGTTTCCGGCGTCTCGATCGGCGCCATCAATTCGGCCCTGATCGCGGGGAATGCGCCGGAGCGGCGGCTGGCGGCGCTGTGCGAGTTTTGGGACCGGGTCACCGACCGCGCCATCTGGCCTTACACGCCCGACGGCGACATTTACCGCCAGACCCGCAACACCTTATCGGCCCTGACCACCGCCTTGTTTGGCCAGCCCGGCCTGTTCAATCCGCACAAGGTCAATCCCTGGTTTTTGCCGCCCGGCGCCAAGGACTCCACCAGCTTTTACGACAATCTGCCCTTGAAAAAGACGCTGGAAGAATTGGTGGACTTCGAGCGCCTCAATCACGGCGACATGCATTTTTCGGTCGGCGCCGTGAATGTGATGACCGGGAATTTCGTTTTCTTCGACAACCGCCAGGAAGAAATCCGCCTGGAACATGTCCTGGCCAGCGGTGCGCTGCCGCCGGCGTTTCCCATGGCCAAGATCGGGACCGATTATTTCTGGGATGGCGGCATCGTCTCCAACACCCCGCTGCAGCATCTGTTGGCGCAGGACGACGACGTCAACTCGCTGGTCTTTCAAGTGGATCTGTTCAGCGCCCGGGGCGATCTGCCCCGCACCATGTCGGATGTCTTGGGACGTCATAAAGATATCATGTATTCCTCGCGCACCCGCCAGGTGACCGACAATTTCGCGCGGCTGCAGCGCTGGAAGACCCGCGCCTATGAGGCGCTGATCAAGGTGCCGGACGCGGATTTGACGGATGAACAGCGCGCCATGCGTGACAAGCTTTCCAGCCTGCCCCGGGCCACCATCCTGCAATTGATCTATCAGCAGAAATCCTATGAGGGCAATGCGCGCGACTATGAATTCAGCGCCGATTCCATGCACGAGCATTGGAAGAACGGGCATGAAGACACGGTCAGCACCATGAAGCGCAAGGACTGGCTGAAAATGCCGCCCAAGGATATCGGCGTCATCACCCACGACGTGCACCGCGAAAATGAAGGCCGCTGATCTTGCCCCCTGAAGGCCGGGCTTCTATTGCAAGGCGATGAATTACCGGCACGGCTATCATGCGGGCAACTTCGCCGATGTGATCAAGCACATCGCGCTGGCCGCGATCCTGCTGCATCTGCGCAAGAAAAATGCGGGCTTTTCGGTGCTGGACAGTCATGCCGGCCGCGGCGCTTACGATTTGGCGGGCGGCGAGGCGGCCAAGACCGGAGAGGCGCAAAATGGGATCGCGCGGCTTTTGAGCCTGTCGGGCGACATGCCGGAAGCGTTATCAACCTATCTGTCGCTGGTGCAAGGCGGTGATGGCGCCTATCCGGGCTCGCCGCTGATCGCCGCCAAGTTGCTGCGGCCGCAAGACCGGCTGACAGCGATCGAAAAACATCCGGAAGAATTCGCCGTGCTGAAAGATGTGTTGGCGCCTTATCGCAATGCCGTGGCGGAACAGGCGGACGGCTATGCGCGCGTCCTCAAATTGCTGCCGCCGCCGTCGCGGCGGGGAATGGTGCTGATCGATCCGCCCTTTGAGGCGGGTGATGAATTCCATAGCTTGGCGCAGAGCGTGACAGCGATGGTGCGAAAATTCGCCACCGGCATTTATCTGGTCTGGTACCCGATCAAGTCGCAGGCCGAAGCCGATGCCTTCCTGGGTGAAGTGCTGGCAGGCGGTGTCGCCAAGGCCATGACGATCACCATCCGCGTTCCCGCGCCGGCAGGCAAGCTGGCCCAGGCCGGTCTCCTGGTCATCAACCCGCCCTATGGCTTTGATGGGGCCATGCGCGAGACGGCGCGGCTGGTGGCGCCGCGGCTGGAGGCGGAAATTGCGACGCGCTGGATTGCCGGCAGCGAATAACCCTTGGAAATTGCGCGTTTAAAACAGTGAGGAGCGGTTTGCCGAAGGCAAACAAAACGGTCCAGTGGACCGTTTTGAGTGACGAACGCCGCGAGCTTGGGCGAGCGGCCGAGGTCACAGGCGCCCCTTTTTGAATCATCCATTTGGTCGGTTCGGAGGTGCTTGCCTTAAGGATGGCACTCCCTTATCACCGCCGGCGGACAGGTGGTCGAGTGGTCGATGGCACCGCACTCGAAATGCGGCGAGCCTGCAAGGG
>DATEEB010000032.1:0-5120 GCA_035281345.1 Rhizomicrobium sp.
AGCGATGGTGGCGCCCTGGAACAGCTCGGTCACCAGATGAACGAAGCGCTCACCAGGGGAGGGAGTTTGGGAAAGATGGATCATTGGCTACTCCTTACAAATGAATCCCGAAACACAGGCCCGGGGTTAATGTTGCATTGCAATATATCCCTCTTAGATTTGCATTTCAATGACATCTAGCTATGCGTTTTTGTATAATATTATGGCAAAATGTTGCCTTAAACTGTTGAAGTCATTGAATTAGCAATTAAATTGCGTGATTAAAAATTGTGCTTTGCAGTTGCAGCATGGAAGGGATGCAAAATTTTGAAAATCGCCACCTGGAACGTGAATTCGGTGCGCCACCGCTTGGCCCTGGTGACCCGCTTTTTGCGCGATGAACAACCCGATGTGTTGTGCCTGCAGGAGACCAAAGTGCTCAACGAGCTGTTCCCGGCGGAAGCCTTCTGCAAGCTGGGCTATGTCCACCAGGCGATCCACGGCCAAAAGGCCTATCACGGGGTGGCGGTGCTGGCGAAAAAACCGTTCCGCGAAACCGGCACCCAGGATTTTTGCCGCGAAGGCCATGCCCGCCATATGGGCGTGACGCTTGAGAATGGCGTGGAACTGCACAATTTCTATGTGCCGGCCGGCGGCGACATTCCCGATCCCAAACGCAATATCAAATTCGATCACAAGCTCAACTTCCTGGCGGGAATAGAAAAATTCTTTTCCAAGCGCAAAGCAAAGCACGATCCGGTTCTTCTGGTGGGCGATCTGAATGTGGCGCCGCTGGAAAATGATGTGTGGAGTCACAAGCAACTTTTGGACATTGTCAGCCACACACCGGTCGAAACCAAATTGCTGAGCCAGGCCCAGGCCGCCTTTGACTGGACCGACGCCACCCGGCATTTCATTCCGCCGGACGAAAAGATTTACAGCTGGTGGAGTTATCGCGCGCAGGATTGGGAAGCATCCGACCGGGGCCGCCGTCTGGATCACATCTGGGCCAGTCCTGGTCTGAAGGGTGCGCTGACATCGCAAAGGATCGTCAAAAGAATGCGCGGCTGGCAGAAAGCCAGCGATCACGTTCCGGTGATCGTGGAGTTCAAGCTGTGACGTGCGGATGAAAATCGCGTTTCTGCGCCATGGTCCCACCGAATGGAATGCGCAAGGCCGCATCCAGGGTCATACCGATATTCCGCTGAGTGAGGCGGGCCTCGCCGGCATGGCGGCACTGCGCCTGCCCCTTGCCGCGCCTCGGCTTTATGCCAGTCCCCTGCTCAGGGCCCGCCAGACCGTGCAAGCCCTGGGATTGGAAAATCCGGTCCTGGACGCGCGGCTGATGGAGCAGCATTGGGGCATCTGGGAGGGGCTGACGCGCGCGGAAATCCTTTCGCGCCATGGCGAAGATGCCTTTGCGAAAGCCGGTCTGGGCGAAGCGTTTCGTCCCGGAGGCGGCGAATCCGCGCGCGAATTGCATGCCCGTGTGGCGGCGTTTCTCAAAGATGTGGCGCGCGAAGAAAGCGATGCCATTGCCGTGGCGCATCTGGGCGTGTTGCGCGCCGCCTATACCCTGGCCACCGGCTGGGACATGGCCACGCCCATGCCGGCGGCGTTGGATATTTCCAAGATATTGCTGCTGTCATTGGACAGCTCCGGCGCGCCCAGGATTGAGCAATTGAACTTGGAGTTCAGCGCCAAAATGGCTTGACGCGCTTGAACTGTTTGTAGCGCTTCAGCGCCTGCTTGACGGCGCCTTCGACCTGCGCGCCATACCAGCCCACCATGGCGCCCGCCGCATAGCGCATGCCGCTATCGTCGTCTTTCTTGCCCTTTTCGCGCACCAAGCCGCCGACCACGGCGCGCACATTGGCGACATCGTTGAGATCGCCCAGATAATTCTGCAAACCCCGCGCCTGGCGCAGATAGCGCGCCACTTTCTTCTTGGGATAAAGCGGCGCGAAAAATTCCGCGGTGTAGCGCAGCTTCTTGAGGGCGATGCGCAGGCGGTGCATGTCGCCTTCTTCATGACTTTTGGCCACCTTGCCACGCTTTCTCACCCGCCGGATCTGATGGTTCAGCATGCGCTTTGCGGTGCGGGGCAAACGGCGGCTGCGTGTGAGGGGCAATTGGGAGGAGGCCAGAGCCGCGACATCGTCGGCAAAAAGTTCGAAATCGGGGCTGGAAATGCAGATGCCGACCGCGGACCAGGCCGTGTCGCGGGCGCGTTCGGCGCGGGCCCGCAAAGCCGCCATACCATCGCTGACACCGGATTTGGGCGGGCCGGCCAACAGCTTGCCGACAAACACGTCCAGATCGCGCGCCGGCGCAAGCCGTCCTGACAGAATCTTGGCGCGGCCGCGCAGCTCCTCCAGCCAGTCCTGGCCGAACTGCCGGCCGAAAGCGCCAAGCGCCACGTCCAGCCGGCGGAACGCCACCCGCAATTGATGCAAGCCTTCCACCGAACGGCCGACCCTCAGGCTAGCGGCATTGGCGGTGATCTGCGCCAGGCAATCGGACAAGATGGCGCGGAAAGCCTCTTCCGGGTGCATGGATTTGGCGATGTGCAAGGGCGCCGCCTTGACCGGCTTTATCGGGCCAAGATTGCGGCGGGCCAGGGAATGCACGGCGGCGCGCGGATCGTCCATGCTCAACGCTAAACCGGATCGCGCGCCGGTATCAATCGCGGCGGAAATGTCCCTGTAAAGCGATCAACAATCAGATTGGGCGAACCGGCAATCCGGCCTTTTTCAGCGCCATTTTCGCTTGCGCGATGCTGACTTCCCCAAAATGGAAGATGGAGGCAGCAAGCACCGCGCTGGCATGACCCTTGATGACGCCGTCCACCAAATCCTCGACCTTGCCGACCCCGCCCGAGGCGATCACCGGCACCGGCACCGCGTCGGACACCGCCCGCGTCAATTCCAGGTCATAGCCGGACTTCACCCCGTCACGGTCCATCGAGGTCAAAAGGATTTCGCCAGCGCCATAGCCCACCAGCTTCTGTGCATGGGCGATCGCCTCGATGCCGGTGGCTTTGCGCCCGCCATGGGTGAAGATCTCGTAGCGGCCGCCACCGACACTCTTTGCGTCAATCGCCGCGACAATGCACTGGCTGCCGAATTTTTCGGCCGCTTCCCGGACGAATTCCGGCCGGCTGACCGCGGCGGTATTGATCGAAACCTTGTCGGCGCCCGCCAATAGCAAGGTGCGGATATCTTCCGGGGTCCGCACCCCCCCGCCCACCGTCAGGGGCATGAAACAAACCTCTGCCGTGCGATGCACCACATCCAGCAGAGTGCCGCGGTTCTCGTGAGACGCCGTGATGTCCAAAAAACAGAGTTCGTCGGCGCCGGCCTTGTCATAGAGGACGGCTTGCTCCACCGGATCGCCGGCATCGCGCAGGCCTTCGAAATTCACGCCCTTGACGACGCGGCCGTCTTTGACGTCCAGACAGGGAATGACGCGAACCTTCAGCACGGCATTCGTCCTTTTGCCATGGCGGCGATGTTCATCAGGGCGCGCGCCGTTACCGCTTCGGCCGGAACGGCGGTGGTGCGGGTCAGAACTTCCGCATCCAGCAACATATCCAGCGCCTCGCTTAGTCTGTCGGTGTTCCAGCGCTGCGCCTGGGCTTTGAAAGCGGCGCTGCGCGAGAAATGCACCGGCGGGCGCAGACGTTTCATCACGACATCGATGCTTTCGCCCCGCGCCGCGCTTTCGCGCGCTTGCACCAGACGTTGGAAATGCCCCATGGCGCTGCGCAACAGCTGGGCGGGCTGGGTATCGGAGGCCCAGAGCCGTTCCAGCTCGCGGTCCAACCCGGCCAAGTCGCCGCTGCCCGCCGCGTCACAGGCGCTTTCGCTGCGCGCCTCGGCCTCATCACCCATCACGGCGCGGACATCCTCCAGGCTCACCTGCTTTTGGCCATGCATGTACAGAATCAGCTTTTCGATTTCCCGCCGGGTCACGCCCCGGTCGGAGCCTAGCCGCGACACTGCATCCTCCAAGGCATCGGGCGCGATGGAGAGGCCCTGGGCGCGCAAGGCGTCGCGCACCACATCGCTCAGATCGCGCGCCGAATCGGGATAGCACTGAACCGCCACGGCGCTTTTATGGTCGTCGAACAGCTTGCGCAAAGCAGACGTCTTGGCTAGATCGCCGGCCTCGATCACCACCAGGGCATCGCCTTTCGGATCGTCGAGAAAGGATTCCAGCAGGTCCGCCAGATCATTGCCCGCGCCGCGCACCCGAACCACCCGGCGCCCGCCCATCATGGAGATGGCGGCCGCCTCGTCCGCCAGCCGCGCCGGATCGGCCGACAGCGTCGCTTCGCTAAGATCGGCGACATTGAAGGCATCGGTGAGATCGGGCACCACGCTTTTGAGCAATTTCTCGCTGCGCTCCTGCACCAATCCGGCGTCGGGGCCATAGACCAGCGCGACGCGCAACCCCTTTGGCGGCGCGGCGGCATAGCGGTCGGCTTCGTGGCTTTTGACGATCATTTGCGGTTTTGCCGGAACCAGGCGCCCAAATCCAAGCGGATGCGCTCGGCGACATCCTGCGCGGCATGCTTGCTGGCGTCCTGCTCGGCGGTCAGGGTGGCATAGGGCGACTCCACCACATTGTAGGCCGACAATTCGGTCTGGATGCCCGACGTCAAAACATTGCCGTGCATGTCGCTCAAGGTGTAGCGCGCTTGCATGGTGGTGTTGTAGCGGGTGATGGTGGCGTCATTCTGCAGCGCGATGCCTTGGCTGGTTTCGTTCAAGGTGATCTTGAGTCGATAGTGCTTACCCGCCGACACGCCATCGGAGTTGAAAAGATCGATGAGAGTGTTGCGCATTTCATAACCGTCCCGCTCGGGGATCGGCTCGACATAGATCGAGGCGAGCTGCGGCGCCAGCGAGCCGCCATACATGGGACGAAAACCGCAGGCACCAAGTGCCAGACAAGCAAGAAAAGTGGCTGCCCGCCGTATCACAGGCCCGCCTCCCCTGCGCGCGCGTTAGCGCGCAGGCGGGGGAGGTGGCCGTAGCAACGCCGTGGCGCGCAGGGTCCATAGCGACAGCGTATGGACGCCGAGCACCACGGCAAAGTTGCGAAGGCCGGAGGGGGCGACAAATAAGTCATACGAC
>DATEEB010000033.1:0-8310 GCA_035281345.1 Rhizomicrobium sp.
AGCGCCCGCGCTTTGTGCCTTTCATGGCGCGCCTTGCCTTAAAATTCATCGGCCCAAAAGCCAAGAAAGCTGCGTGATGAAGATCGGATCGCCGGAGCACCGCGACACATTTTGCCGCCATTTCATGCAGACTTATACGGAGTTCGATCCCGAGACGCTGCCCTGGCCAGATCTGGACGAAGCGGCGCTGCAACGGCTGAAATCCGTGCCGTTCTGGGAAGAAGTTTTTTACACCGAGCGCCGCGCGGGCGCGATCGTGGCGGAATTCGTCAAGACCATCCAGGACCCTGTGATGAAGGAAGCCGTGGCTTTGCAAGGCTTCGAGGAAGCCCGCCATGCCAAGCTGATCCGGGTGATGATCGAAAAATACGGCATCGACGCCGCCGAACGCCCCTTGGAAGATGTCAGCGACAATGTCGAAACCCGCTTCAAGGATTTCGGTTTCGGCGAATGCATGGATTCGTTTCTGGGTTTCGGTGTCTTCAAGATCGCCATGCAATCGCAATTCCTGCCCAAGGAGATGTTCACCATCTTCGAAACCCTGATGTATGAGGAGACGCGTCATATCGTCTTCTTCGTCAACTGGATGGCTTACAACCAGGCGCAGAAGGGGTTGCTCGCCCGCGCGCTGCTTCCCTTGACCGACTTCCGCTATTACATGCGCGCCCTGGGCCGCATGATCGGCACCGCCAAGCGGGGCAAAGATTTGAACGACGGCAAGGAATTCACCGCCACCCAAGCTTCCGTCTTCTTGGACGGTTTTACCTTCCGCCGCTTTCTGGAGGATTGCTATTCCGAGAACCGCCGCCGCATGGGTGCCTTCGACAAGGAATTGCTGCGCCCCAGCTTTTTGCCGCAGTTGGCGGAAACCGCGCTGGGCGCCATGCGCCTGTGGAGCTTCCGCGCCAAGCCCTTACCTGCCTAATGAAATGGGCTCCCAAGATCGGCGTGGCTGTCGCGCTGCTGGCTGGCCTGGTGGCGGTTGCCTATCTGGTTTGGTCGATCGGTTTTGATCCGGTTTTCGCGGCGATCGCCCGCTCCGGTTTTGGCGGCTTGGCGCTGCTTTGCCTTTACGCGCTTATGGTCTTCGTCCCTCTGACCTGGGCCTGGCAATATCTCCTGCCGCCGGCGCAGCGCCGTTCCTTGTTCGATCTCTACATTGCCCGGTTGGTGCGTGATTCCATCGCCGAGATTTCGCCCTTCTCGCCGGTGGGCGGCATGGTGGCGGCGGCGCGGCTGATGGTCTTGAAAGGCATGAACGGCGCCTATGCCGCGGCCTCGGTTGCGGCCGACGCCACCACCGAGGCGATGGCGCAAGTGGCCTTTCTGGCCTTTGGGCTGGGCATGGGGCTTACCCAATTCCGCAATCTGGAAGGCTCCGGGCCGTTGACCCAGGCGATGCTGGCGGTGCTGCTGCTGGCGGTGCCGGGAATTGCGCTGTTGATCGTGCTGCAGAAGAAGGGCGCTGGTCTTGCGGAAAGAATTGCCGGCCGCTTCTTCCCCCAAGTCAAGCAAGGCGTGTCTTTCCATGCCGCCATGCATGAGCTTTATGCTTCCCATAGGAGGCTGGCGGTTTCGGCGGTCTGGCATCTGGTGGCCTGGATTGGCGCGGGTGGGGGCACCTATATCGCCTTCCGGCTGGTGGGGGGAGAGATCAGCCTGCTGAACGCCATCGCGCTGGAAGCCTTGCTGTGCACCTTGCGCAGCATCGCCGCGCCCGTTCCCGCCGCCATCGGCGTGCAGGAATGGGGCTATGCCATGCTGGCACCCCTGTTCGGCCTGCCCGCCGAGATGGGGGTGGCGGTTTCCTTGCTCAAGCGGGCGCGCGAGATCGTGCTGGGTGTGCCGGCGCTGCTCTATTGGCAGGGCATTGAAGGCCGCAAAGCTTTTGCGGGGTCCAACAATGTCTGACATCGCTCTGGTCACCGGCGCATCGGGGTTTGTGGGGCGAGCCGCGGTGCGCGAAGCGCAAGAGCGGGTCCAGTGGACCCGCGAAAGCGGCGAGCGCCGCGAGCTTGGGCGAGCGGCCGGGGGCCAATTGCATGAGTGATATTGCCCTTGTGACGGGAGCATCTGGCTTTGTTGGTTCCGCCGTGGCGCGCGCCCTGGTGGCGCGCGGGATACATGTGCGGGTTCTCATGCGTCCCACCGCCTCGCATCTCAATATCGCCAAGCTCGATTGCGAGCCGGTCATCGGCGATATGCGCGAGGAAGAGTCCATGACGGCGGCGCTGAAAGGCGCGCGCACCCTGTTTCATGTCGCCGCCGACTACCGCCTATGGGCGCGCGATCCGGGCGAGATCGAGCGCAACAATTTCAACGGCGCCCGCGCCACCATGCGCGCGGCCTTGAAGGCGGGCGTGGAGCGCGTCATCTATACCTCCTCGGTCGCCGCCCTGAAGCCGGGCGAGGCGGCGGTGGACGAGACGGCCCGTCATACGCCTGAAGGTGTGATCGGCGCCTATAAGCGCAGCAAGCTGGTGGCGGAACGCGAGGTCGAGCGCATGGTGCGCGAGGAAGGCTTGCCTGCCGTGATTGTTGCGCCTTCCACGCCCATCGGCCCGCGTGACATCAAGCCCACGCCCACCGGGCGCATTATTATGGAAGCCGCCACGGGGCGCATCCCGGCTTTTGTCGATACCGGGCTCAATTTGGTGCATGTGGACGATGTCGCCCAAGGTCATTTGTTGGCCTTGGACAAAGGCAAGATCGGGGAAAATTACATTCTGGGCGGCGCCGATGTGGCGCTTCAAACCATGCTGGGCGACATCGCTTTGTTGGCGGGCCGCCGCGCGCCCACCATCAAACTGCCGCGCGCGCCGCTGTTTCCCCTGGCTTGGGGGGCCGAACTGTTCGCGCGTGTCACAGGCAAGGAGCCGTTCCTGACCGCGGACGCGCTGCGCATGTCGCGCTACCGCATGTTCTTCAGTTCGGAAAAAGCCAAGCGGGAGCTGGGCTATACCGCGCGCCCCTACAAAGAAGGCCTAAAGGACGCGCTGGGCTGGTTCCGCGAGAACGGGTACCTGAAATGATCGCGGGATTTCTGTTCGGCTTTCTGCCGCTGGCGATTTGGGTTTATCTGCTGTTGTTCCATCACGGTTTCTGGCTGTTGCGCGAGCGCGACACCGCGCCGGTCGTCGAACCTGAATCTTGGCCATCGGTGGTGGCGGTGGTTCCAGCCCGCGACGAGGCCGATGTGATCCAGCATAGCATCGGCAGTTTGATTGCCCAGGAATATCCGGGCCCGTTCCACATCGTGCTGGTGGACGACCAGTCGTCCGATGGCACCGCCGATCTGGCGCGCGGCTTAAGCAGCGATCGCCTCACGGTGTTAAGCGGCGGTCCGCGTCCGCCGGGATGGACCGGCAAATTGTGGGCGATGAAGCAGGGCAGCGACCATGCCGTCAGCTTGAGCCCGGAGCATCTCTGGTTCACCGATGCCGATATCGCCCATTCCCCCGACAATCTGCGCCAATTGGTGTCCCGCGCGGAAGACGGCAGCAAAGTGCTGGTGTCGCTGATGGCGCGGCTGTCCTGCAAAAGCCCCGCCGAGCATTTTTTGATCCCGGCCTTTGTCTTCTTTTTCGACATGCTGTTTCCGTTCGGCGCGGTCAACAATCCCAAAAGCGCCATCGCGGCGGCGGCGGGCGGCTGCATGCTGACGCGGCGCACGGCTCTGGAGCGCGCGGGCGGCATCGCCGCCATCCGCCACCACATTATTGACGATTGCGCCCTGGGCCGGGCGATGAAAATGCAGGGGCCCATCTGGTTGGGACTGACCGACCGCGCCGTGTCGTTGCGTCTCTATCCCCATCTCTCCGACATCCGCCATATGGTGACCCGTACGGCTTACGCCCAACTGGGCTATTCGCCCCTGGTGCTGGCCGGAACGCTGCTCGCCTTGGTTATGGTCTATGTCGCCCCCGTGATGACCGCGTTGTTCGCCTGGGGGCCGTCGCAACTGGCGGGCTGGCTGGCCTGGATCATCATGGCCGTGATGTACCAGCCCATGCTGCGCTTCTATCGCCTGTCGCCGCTGTGGGGCCTGGCCTTGCCCCTGATCGGGGTCTTTTATGCCGGCTTCACCTTGCAATCGGCAATGCAGCATTGGTCGGGCAAGGGCGGCATGTGGAAGGGCCGCGCCCAGGCGGACGCGCAGAAGGCGGGAGAGGGCGCATGAGCAGCGTCGCCGACCTGCAATCGGGCAAGGGTCATAAAGACGAGAATTTCCCGGTCGCGTCCTTTCTGATCGCGCCCAGATACCGTCCGCCGGTTTTGGCTTTCTACAAATTCGTGCGCGCCGCGGACGATGTCTCGGACAATGCCGCCTCGTCTGCCGAAGAGAAGCTGGCGCTGTTGGAACAGATGCGCCGCAGCTTGGCGGGTGAAAGCGATGCGGTGCCGCAAGGCGTGACCTTGCGAAAGGTGCTGGCGGAGCGCGGCCTATCGCCGGTGCATGCCTTGGACCTGCTGGAAGCCTTTCGCCGTGATTGCACCAAGCTGCGCTATCAGAACTGGGACGATCTTTTGGACTATTGCCGCTACAGCGCCATGCCGGTGGGCCGCTTTGTGTTGGATGTGCACGGCGAAGACAAAAGTCTGTGGCCGGCCAATGACGCTTTGTGTGCCGCCTTGCAGGTGATCAATCACTTGCAGGACTGCGCCAAGGACTATCGCGAATTGAACCGGATTTATATTCCGCAACCCCTGCTGGCGGATGCCGGGATCGGGGTGGAAGCCTTGGGGCAGGCCAAAGCCGATCCGGCGCTGAGGAGCGTGATTTCCGGGCTGGCGCGCCGCAATGCCCAATTGCTGGAAACCTCCCGTCCCTTTGCGCGCGGCATCCGCGACGGCCGGCTTGCGATGGAAGTGGATTTGATCCAGACCTTGGCCGGCGACCTCAATCGGCTATTGATCACCCGCGATCCGCTGTCGCAAGCCGTTCATCATTCCAAGACCGATGTCGCCGCCCTGTTTCTCAAACGCCTTCCCGCTTTTGCCCTGATGCGCCTGACCCGCCCCAGATCGTTCCCGTAGAGACTGTCATGACCAACACCGAAAATCTGGGCGCGTCCGGCGCCAAAGCCGTCAAGAAGAAGGCCAGGAGCAGCTCCTTTTATATCGCCATGCGGCTGATGCCGGCCCAGGAACGCGACGCGATGTTCGCCATCTATGCCTTTTGCCGCAAAGTGGACGATATCGCCGATGACGGGGTGGGCACGCGGAGCCAGCGGCATGAAAAGCTGGAGCAATGGCGCACCGATCTGCGCGCGCTTTATGCCGGCACCGTTTCCCAGCAGGTGCGTTTCCTGGCCCCGGCGGTTGCGGAGTATGGTCTGAGACTCGAGGATTTCCTGACCGTGCTGGACGGCATGGACATGGATGTGGCGGAAGATATTGTCGCGCCCGATCTGGCCATGCTGGATCTTTATTGCGACCGGGTGGCGAGCGCGGTGGGCCGTCTTTCCATCAAGGTCTTCGGCATGGAGGAAGGTCCCGGCTTCGATCTGGCGCATCATCTGGGCCGCGCCCTGCAACTGACCAATATCCTGCGCGACATTGACGAGGACGCCGCCATCGGCCGTCTGTATCTGCCGCGCGAATATCTGCAGGAACTGGATTGCTGCCGCCAGATGGACCCCGCCGCCATTGTCGCCCAGCCCAAGATCGACGCGGTCTGCCGCCGGGTCGCCGTGCTGGCGCATCAGCACTATGACCAGGCCCAACGCATTCTTTCGGCCAAGCCCAAGGGCCGCATCAAGACCCCGCGCTTGATGGGCGCGGTCTATTCCGAAATCCTGCGCGCCAGCGAGGCGCAGGGCTTTGCGCCGCCGCGCCATCGCGTTTCCTTACCCAAGGGTAAGCTCTTGTCCTTGGTATTGCGCAACGGGCTTTTTTCATGAGCCGTTTGGAATGACGAAAAAGGCCTATGTTATTGGCGCGGGCCTGGCGGGCCTGTCGGCCGCCACCGTCCTGGCGCAGCGCGGTGTTGCCGTCAGCGTGATCGAAGCGGCGGGGCAGGCGGGTGGGCGCTGCCGTTCCTATTTCGATGCCGGCTTCGGCGGCGTCATCGACAATGGCAATCATTGCATCCTGACCGGAAACCAGGCGGCATTCGGCTATCTCCATCGCATCGGCGCGGCGGATAGGGTGCATGGCTCACCTGTCCCTGAGAAGGATTTTTTCGACCTTGCGACGGGCGCGCATTGGACCATCCGGCCCAACCCCGGCCGTCTGCCCACCTGGCTGTTCGATGTCCGGCGCCGGGTGCCCGGCACGGTTCCCGCCGACTATCTGGAAGTGGTCAAATTGCTCTGGGCGCCCCCCGACCGGTGCATCGGCGATGTGATGTCCTGCAAGGGGCCGTTGTGGGAAAGACTGTTGCAGCCATTTTTTCTAGGCGCGCTGAACACCAAGCCGCAAGAAGCATCCGCCGCACTCGCCGGCGTCCTGGTGCGCAAGACCTTCTTGCGCGGCGGCCATGCCTATCGCACCCGCATCGCCCATCCCACTTTGGCGCACGCCTTTGTCGATCCGGCACTGGCTTATCTGAAGCAGCATGGCGCGGAGGTGCGCCTGGGCCAGCGGCTGCGCGTCCTAGTTCTGGACGGCGGTCAGGCGATAGCGCTGGAGTTTCCCGATGGTACCGTTCCACTGAAGCCAAGCGACATGGTGGTGCTCGCGGTGCCGCCTTGGGTTGCCAAGGACCTTGTGCCCGGACTGCAAACCCCTGACGACTTCCGCGCTATCGTCAACGCGCATTTCAAATATCCCGCCCCGCCCGGTGCATCGCCCATGCTGGGGGTGATCGGCGGGACCGCGGAATGGATTTTCACCTTCAGCGACCGCATCTCGGTCACCGTGTCGGGCGCCGATGCCATCGTGGACCAGGACCGCGAGGATCTGGCCGTGGCGATTTGGGCCGATGTGACCAAGGCGCTGGACATCAAGGCCCCCCTGCCGGTTTGGCAGATCGTCAAGGAAAAGCGCGCCACCATTGCCGCCACCCCGGCCCAGGATGCAAAGCGGCCAGGCGCCGCCACGCGATGGCGCAACCTGTTTTTGGCCGGCGACTGGACCCAGACCGGCCTGCCCGGCACCATCGAAGGGGCGATACAATCGGGCGAAAGCGCGGGTGTTTTGGCGCGGAAGCATCTGTCTCTATAGTGGCGGCATGAACCAGTTGAACCCGGGCGACTTTGCGCCCCCTCCCTTGCAGGACGTGGAAGACGCGATCCGCGCCGCCACCGGCGCCATTCTTGCGGAGCAGAAGCCCGACGGTCACTGGGTCTATGAGTTGGAGGCCGACGCCACAATTCCGGCGGAGTATGTGCTTTTGGTGCATTACCTGGCCGAGACGCCCAATCTGGAGCTGGAACGCAAGATCGGCGTCTATCTGCGCCGCATCCAGGGCAGCCATGGCGGCTGGCCGCTTTATCATGATGGCGCCTTCGATATCTCCGCCACCGTGAAAGCCTATTTCGCCCTCAAAATGATCGGCGATGATGTCAACGCGCTGCATATGGCGCGCGCGCGCGAAGCGGTTCTGGCCCGGGGCGGCGCCATCAAGGCCAATGTCTTCACCCGCATTCTGCTGGCGCTGTACGGTCAGACCAGTTGGAGCAACGTGCCGACTGTGCCGCCGGAATTGATCCTGTTGCCGCGCTGGTTTCCGGTGCATCTGTCCAAGATGAGCTATTGGGCGCGCACCGTGATTGTGCCGCTTTTGGTGCTTTGCGCCCGCCAGCCGCTGGCGAAAAATCCGCGCGGCGTGCATATCGCCGAACTGTTCGTGCCGGGCGTGCCGGCAGCCAGCCCGCGCGCGCCGCATCAAAGCGCCGGCTGGTCCGCCTTCTTCGCGGGGTTGGACAAGATTTTGAAAATCATCCCCTGGCCGGCGGGTCCGCGCGCCGTCGCCATCGAGGCATGCCGCCGCTGGACGACCGAGCGGCTGAATGGCGAGGACGGTTTGGGCGCGATCTATCCCGCCATGGCCAACAGCGTGATGATGTACGATGTGCTGGGTTACAGCAGCGACCATCCCGACCGCGCCATCGCCCGCAAATCGGTGGAAAATCTTTTGGTGGTCAAGGAAAACGAAGCCTATTGCCAGCCTTGCGTTTCGCCGGTGTGGGACACCGCTTTGGTGGCCCATGCCCTGATGGAAACCAAGGATGCCCAGGCGGAAGCCGCCGCGGCGCGGGGGCTGGAATGGCTCAAACCGTTGCAAGTGCTGGATGTGAAGGGCGACTGGGCGGAGGAAAAGCCGCAAGTGCCGCCGGGCGGCTGGGCCTTCCAATACCGCAACGA
>DATEEB010000034.1:0-2318 GCA_035281345.1 Rhizomicrobium sp.
GATCAATGTGGACCTGGCCACCGAGGACATCGCCGACGCCCAGGACATGCTGGAAAATGTGGTGGACTATCATGTGATCGAAAAGCGCATCCGCGCCATCATCGCCGAAGGCCATGTGAAACTGGCGGAAACCTTGGCCGAGCGCATCGCGGCCGCCTGTTTCGAAGACCAGCGGGTTCGCACCGTGCGGGTGCGGGTGGAAAAACTGGCGGCCCTGACCCATGCCGAGAGCGTGGGCATAGAGATTGAGCGGACACGCTAATATATTAGAGACATGGATTTCGCCGATCAGCCTTTAAAAGGCGCGGACCGCATCGCCGCCTATCTCAAGACCTTGCCCGACGCGCCGGGCGTTTACCGCATGATGAATGCGGCGGGCGATGTGCTGTATGTCGGCAAGGCCAAGAGCCTGAAAAAGCGCGTGACGTCCTATGCGCGCGGCGGGGTGCATAGTGAGCGGCTGACCCGCATGGTGGCGGAAACCGCGGAGATGCTGTTCGTCACCACCGCCAGCGAGACCGAAGCGCTGCTGCTGGAATCCAATCTGATCAAGCGGCTGAAGCCGCGCTACAATGTCAGTTATCGCGACGACAAAAGCTTTCCCAATATCCTGCTGCGCGAAGATCACCCTTTCCCGCAACTGTTGAAGCATCGCGGCGCCAAGACCACCAAGGGCGTGTATTTCGGTCCCTTCGCCAGCGCGGGCGCGGTCAACCGCACCCTCAACACCTTGCAGCGCGCCTTTCTGCTGCGCTCCTGTTCGGATTCGGTGTTCGACAGCCGCACCCGCCCCTGCCTGCTGTTTCAGATCAAGCGCTGCAGCGCACCGTGCGTGAACCGTATTGCGGCGAGCGGTTATCGGGAACTGGTCACAGAAGCGGAGAATTTCCTGCGCGGCAAAAGCCAAGCGGTGCAGGACCAGCTCAAGGCCGAGATGACGCACGCCTCCGACGCCATGGATTTTGAAGCGGCCGCCAAATTGCGCGACCGGCTCAAAGCCATGAGTCACATCCAATCCTCCCAAGGCGTCAATCCGTCCACCTTCGAGGAGGCCGATCTGTTTGCCGCCCATAGCGAAGGCGGCCACACTTGTATCCAGGTGTTCTTTTTCCGCGCCGGACAGAATTGGGGCAACCGGCCCTATTTTCCGCGCCACGACCGCGATCTGCCTTTGACCGAAGTGCTCGAAAGCTTTGTCGGCCAATTCTATGACGAGCGCACCGCGCCCAAGTTGATCCTGACCTCGGAAACATTGCCGGGCCGCGGTTTGTTGGCGGAAGCATTGGCCTTGCGCGCCGGGCAACGGGTGGAGATTGCCAAACCGCAGCGCGGCGAGAAGCGCGAAATCATGGACCGCGCCCTGGCCAATGCCCGCGAACAACTGGGCCGCCGCCTGGCTGAGAACAGTGCCCAGACCCAGCTTTTGGAAGGCGTGGCGGATGTCTTTGGCCTGGACCAGCCGCCCCGCCGCATCGAGGTCTATGACAATTCCCATATCCAGGGGGCGCATGCCTTGGGCGCCTTTATCGTGGCGGGGCCGGACGGTTTTGAAAAAACGCAATACCGCAAGTTCAACATCAAGACGGCAGATCTCGCCCCCGGCGACGACTATGCCATGATGCGCGAAGTGCTGACCCGCCGCTTTGCGCGGATGGTGAAGGAAGAAGCCGATTCCGCGGGCAGCGGGCCCGACGATACCAGATGGAAACGCCCCGATCTGGTCTTGATCGATGGCGGACCGGGCCAGCTTTCCATCGCCTGCCAGGTCTTTGCCGATCTGGGTGTGGAGGATGTGGCTCTGGCCGGCATTTCCAAGGGTCCCGACCGCGATGCGGGGCGTGAGCATTTTCATATGCCGGGCAAGGCCCCCTTCCGTCTCGATCCCAAAAGCCCGGTTCTGTACTATTTGCAGCGGCTGCGCGACGAAGCCCACCGCTTTGTGATCGGCGGCCATCGCAAGAAGCGCAGCGCCGCCATCGGGGCCAATCCATTGGACGAAATCGCGGGCGTGGGCGCGGGCCGAAAACGGGCCCTGTTGCAGCATTTCGGCTCCGCCCGTGCGGTTGCCGGGGCCAGCCTGGCCGATTTGTCCGCGGTTTCTGGTGTGAGCGAGACACTGGCCAAGAAAATCTTCGATTTCTTTCACTCGGGCGGGTGACCCGAAGCAAGCAGGCTCCTAAAGTGGCCTCATGTTCGCCCTTCCCAACGCCCTCACCATCCTGCGCATCGTGCTGGTGCCGGTCTTTGCCATCGCCTTCGTCCTGCCCGGCGAGGCCGCGCGGCTGATCGCATTCGGCATCTTCGTGATCGCGGGCGTC
>DATEEB010000035.1:0-14291 GCA_035281345.1 Rhizomicrobium sp.
GGTATGGAGGCCGAGCGTGGCGGCGCTGCCGGCAAGGGGTGCACCGGCGCCTTGACCGCCGCGGCGGCAAGACGATTGACGGGTTGTTCCGCAACCGCCTCGTCGGCGCCGGCTTCCACCAGCCAGTTCAAAATGGACAGGGTATCGTTCACCGGCCGATCTTAGGCTTTCAGGCCGTCCTCAGGCCAGTTAGAAAAGAAACCAACAACAAGGCGATTCATGCCGCAAGACCAGACCCAGGCCCGGGAAAGCATGGCCTATGACGTTGTGATCGTCGGCGGCGGCCCGGCGGGGCTGTCAGCGGCGATCCGCTTGAAGCAGCTTTCTGCCGACATCAGCGTCTGCGTCCTAGAGAAAGGCTCCGAGATCGGGGCGCATATCCTGTCGGGCGCGGTGATCGATCCCGGGGCCCTCGGCGAGCTGATCCCGGACTGGAAGGAAAAAGGCGCGCCCTTGGAAACGGCGGTGACGGATGACCGCTTTTGTTTCTTCACCAGGAATGGCGCGATTGCCCTGCCGCATTTTCTGTTTCCGCCGCTGATGAGCAATCGCGGCAATTATATCGCCAGCCTTTCCAATCTCTGCAAATGGCTGGCCCAAGAGGCCGAGGGGCTGGGCGTGGAAATCTATCCCGGCTTTCCCGCCGCCGCGCTGATTGTCGAAGAGGGGGCGGTGAAAGGCGTGATCACCGGCGATCTGGGTGTGGCCAAGGACGGCCGGCACAAAGACAGCTTCACGCCCGGCATGGAATTGCGCGGCAAGTATACGTTGTTCGCCGAAGGCGCTCGCGGTTCGCTCTCCAAACAGCTTTGTGCGCAATTTCATCTGCAAGACGGCCGTGAGCCGCAAAAGTTCGGCATCGGTCTGAAAGAACTTTGGGAACTGCCGCCGCAGCAGCACAAAAAAGGCCTGGTGCTGCACGGCATGGGCTGGCCGCTGGATCCTGAAACCGGCGGCGGCCTGTTTATGTATCACTGGGGCGACAATCTTTGTTCTGTCGGTTTTGTCGTTCATCTCAATTATAAGAATCCCTGGCTGGACCCGTTCGGGGAATTTCAGCGCGCCAAGACCCACCCGGCCATCGCCAAAATCCTGACGGGCGGCAAGCGCATCGGCTATGGCGCGCGCGCCATCACCGAGGGCGGCTATCAATCGGTGCCGAAATTGTCTTTTCCCGGCGGCACGCTGATCGGCTGTGCCGCGGGCTTTGTGAATCTGCCGCGCATCAAGGGCAGTCATAACGCCATGAAGACCGGCATGTTGGCAGCGGAGGCGGCGGCCGCGGCGCTGAAAGCGGGCAGGGCGAACGATATCTTGTCCGAATATGACAGTGCCTATGCCCAAAGCTGGGTGGCCAAAGACCTTTATCTGGTGCGCAACGCCAAACCGCTTTGGTCCCGGCTGGGCAGCGTCCTGGCCCTGCCTTTTATCGGTCTGGACCTTTGGACCAACCAACTGTTCGGCCTTTCTCTGTTTGGAACCCTGCGCCATGGGAAACCGGATTTCGCCACATTAAGAAAAGCGGATGACAGTCCCAAGCTCGCCTATCCCAAACCGGATGGGGTATTAACCTTCGATCGGCTGTCGAGTGTGTTTCTTTCCGGCACCAACCATGAGGAAGATCAACCGGTTCATCTGGTGCTGGGCGATCCGGCCATTCCCATTTCCCTCAATTTGCCTGAATATGGGGAGCCGGCGCAGCGCTACTGCCCGGCAGGCGTTTATGAGGTGGTGGAACCGGGTCCCAGATTTCAGATCAACGCGCAGAATTGCGTGCATTGCAAAACCTGCGACATCAAGGATCCGGCGCAGAACATCACATGGGTGACGCCCGAAGGCGGTGGCGGCCCCAATTATGCGAATATGTAGGAGAGTATGCGCCTTTTTTTACCCTTGATGGTTTTGCTGCTGGCCGGTTGCGCCGCCAAGCCCATTTTACCCCTCCGGTCGGATTCGGATATTCAGGCCAACGCCTTTTCGACCTATCTGTCGGCGCGCTTTGCCGCCAACGACCGCGATTTGCCGCAAGCCGCGCGCTATTACAGCCAGGCTTTGGCCAACGATCCGGCCAATCCCTCGCTGTTGGCCCTGTCCTTTTTCTATTCCACCACATCGGGGGATTTCGACGCCGCCGTCAAACATGCCCAAGGCGTGGTGGCGGCAACACCCGACGACCGCTCCGCGCGGCTGGCGTTGGCGGTGGCCAGCTTCAAGCGCAAGGACTATGCCGCGGTCCGCAAACATCTGGCGCAGTCGGCACGGGGTCCGTTCACGGTTCTGACCCTGTCTTTGTTCGATGGCTGGGCGGCGGCGGCGGAGCGCGATACGGCGGGGATGCAAAAAGATTTGCAGACTCTTTCGCAGCAGAACGGCGCCGAAGGCATGGCCGGGTTTCACGGCGCCTTGATGCAGGACTATCTGGGCAATGCCGCCGCCGCCGAAACGGCTTACAAAAAAGCCCTAAGCTCCGGCGCGCCGACCCCGCGCGTGCTGGAGGCCTATGGCCGCCTCTTGGAGCGCGGCAACCGCGGCCAGGATGCCGCCGCGCTGTATCGCGCGCACATGAACGAAGTCGGTTTGGTCAGTGTCATTCAACCGGGTCTGGCGCGGATCGCTGCCAAGGATCGCCCCGAGCCCTTGATCCGCAACCCGGCGGACGGCGCCGCCGAAGCGCTGTTCGGAATCGCGGCGTCCTTGACCGACGCGCAAAGCGCCGATGTTTCCATTCTTTATCTGCGCATGGCGCTTTATCTGCGCCCCGATCTGGGATTGGCGCAGGTTCTGCTGGCGGACCGTTTTGAATCCTTGCGCAAATTCGAAGCCGCCATCGATATCTATCGCGGCATCCATCCGGCATCGCCCTATTTCCGCATGGCGCAGATACAAGCGTCGCTGAACCTGCAGCGGCTTGAGCGGAACGATGAAGCTGTCGCGGGCCTGAAAAGGCTTTTGGCGGCGCAGCCCGATGACAGCGAGGCTTGGGTGGCGTTGGGCGATACCTATCGTGCCTCCAACAAGTTCGCCGAAAGCGTGGAAGCCTATGACCGGGCCGAAAAAGCGATTCCCCGTCCCGCCAAGCGGGATTGGCCGATGTTCTATGCCCGCGCCATGGCCAAGGAAAAACTCAAGCGGCTGGATGAATCCGAAGCCGACATCCAAACCGCGCTGAAATTGTCGCCGGACCAGCCGGAATTGCTCAATTATCTGGGCTATAGCTGGGTGGACCGCGGCCGCAACATTTCCCAGGCGCTGACCATGCTGGAAAAAGCGCGCGCTTTGCGTCCCTATGACGGCTATATCGTGGACAGCGTGGGCTGGGCTTATTATCAGCTGGGCCGGTACGAGGACGCCGCCAAGACGCTGGGCGCGGCGGTGTTGCTGGTGCCGGGCGATCCCACCATCAACGACCATCTGGGCGATGCCTTGTGGCGGGCCGGGCGGCGCATCGATGCCCGCTTTCAGTGGAACCATGCATTGACCTTCGCCGACAATGACACCGACAAGGCGGCGATCGAGCGCAAGCTGAAAAACGGGCTTGGCGAAAAACCGGCTTAGACGTGATCATCGAGCACGCCCCTGCCAAAATTAATTTGTTTCTTCATGTCGGCGGCCGCCGTGAAGACGGCTTTCATCCTTTGCAAAGCCTGGCGGTGTTCACCCAAGCGGGCGATGTGCTGGCGCTGGAAGCCGCGTCGAACCTGTCGCTGGCCATCGCCGGTCCATTCGCCAAGGGCCTTGAAGGCGAGGGCGACAATCTGGTGCTGCGGGCAGCCAAAGCCCTTCTGGAAAAGAGCGCCTTGAGCCCGCAAGGCGCGAAAATGACCCTGACAAAAAATCTGCCGGTGGCCTCCGGAATCGGCGGCGGCTCGGCCGATGCGGCGGCGGCGCTGCGCGGCTTACGCCGTTTGTGGAATTTGGAAATGGACGATGACGCCCTGCAGGCAATCGCGGCCGGATTGGGGTCTGACATTCCCGCCTGTGCGCTGTCTGCGCCTTGCTTCATGGAAGGGCGCGGGGAAATCCTGCGCGCGCCGCAGTCCATGCCGCATGTGCCCATGCTATTGGTCAATCCGGGCGTGGCGGTGCCGACCAAGGATGTGTTTTCGGCCCTGCAGACGCGCAGCGGTGTGGAGATGTCCTTGCCGCAGGGCCGCTTCCAGGACACCGCCGATCTGCTGCGCTTTCTGGAAACCACCCACAACGATCTGGAAGAGCCGGCGCGCCGTTTGCAGCCGGTGATCGGCAAAGTACTGGCGGCGCTGGCGTCCCTACCGGGCGCGCTCTTTGCGCGCATGTCGGGCAGTGGCGCCACCTGTTTTGCGATTTTTCCCGATGATGCCTGCTGCGACCGGGCGGCGGAGATTTTGAAAAAGGCGCATCCGGACTGGTGGATCGCGCCGAGCTTTGCGCCGGAAATCGGCATCACGCGCGATCAGCCCGGCCAGGATATCGGGCCCACGGCGCAGGGCCTTTAGTAAGCCCGCTCCACACAGAAATCCGCAATATCCGCTAGCGCATGCTGGATGTCGCTGTTCGGCATCACCACCAGCGCCGCCTTGGCCAGATCGGCATAGGCGCGCGCCCGGCGCATGGTTTCTTGCATCGCGCCGGTCTGCTCGATCAAGGTGATGGCGCGGTCCAGATCGCTTTCGGTCTGGTTGCCGGTTTCGATCACGCGCTTCCAGAAAGGCTTGTCGGCGTCTTTGGCCCGGGCATGCGCCAGGATGATGGGCAGGGTCATCTTGGCTTCGCGGAAATCATCGCCCACCGTCTTGCCCATCAAGGCTTGGCGGCCGGAATAATCCAGCGCATCGTCCACCAGTTGGAAGGCGATGCCCAGATTTTCGCCATAGGCGCGCAGGCCGCTGACGAACGTCCCGTCCTGACCCGACAGCAGCGCGCCCGATTCCGCCGCCGCCGCGAACAGCGCCGCGGTCTTGGAAGATACGACCTTCAGATAATGATCTTCGGTCACCGAAAGATTGTTGGTGGATTTTAGCTGCATCACTTCGCCTTCGGCGATCACCGCCGCCGCGCCCGCCAAAATATCGAGCACCGCCAGATTGTCGGTCTCCACCATCAACTGGAAGGCGCGGGAGAACAAAAAGTCGCCCACCAGCACGCTGGGCTTGTTGCCCCACATCAGATTGGCCGAGACCTTGCCCCGGCGTAGCGCGCTTTCGTCCACCACATCGTCGTGCAGCAAGGTGGCGGTGTGAATGAACTCGACCGCGGCGGCCAGCCGGATGTGATGGTCACCGGCATAGCCGCCGGCCTTGGCGGCGGCGAGCGTCAGCAGGGGCCGCAGCCGCTTGCCGCCGGAGTCGATCAGATGCTTGGCCAGATCGGGGATCAGCGCCACCCCCGACGTCATGCGGGCATGGATCAGTCTGTCGGTTTGGGCCATGTCGGCATCGACCAGGGCATGAAGTCGCTCGACCGGAGAGACGCCGCTGTCGGCGCTTCGGACAGTCTTCAGGACTTGCGCGTCTGTGCCACCCATGCGCCGGGTAGAATACCGGACCCCCAGGGGCCCGCCAAGCCGCTCTTGAAGCGCTTAGTAGCGACAGAAAGGCGTGGTTGGGCTAAACTTGCGCCATGCGCGTCGTGCTGAAAACCACCGATCCCGTGGTGCTGAATTATGCCGCCAACCTCTTGGCCCAGGAGGGCATCGAGGCGGTGGTGTTCGATACGCATGCCAGCGTCATGGATGGCAGCATGGGCTTTTTGCCCCGCCGGCTGATGGTGCTGGACGAGGATTTCGCCAAGGCGGATCAGTTGCTGCGCGAAGCCGTTCCCGAGGCTATGTGACCGAGACATTCTTGGACGGGCGTGTGAAGGTTGCCCAACCGGCGAGCGGTTTCCGCTCCGGGCTGGACGCGGTGATGTTGGCGGCCGCGGTGCCCGCCACAAGCGGCCAGACTGCGCTGGAACTGGGGGCGGGCAGCGGGACGGCCAGCCTGTGCCTTGCCGCCCGCGTTTGCGGTGTCACCGTCACCGGGGTTGAGCGGGACGAGGGCCTGGTGGCCTTGGCACGGGACAATGCCGCCGCCAATGGCATGGACTGCAAATTCGTCGCCGCCGACATCTTCGCGCTGCGGCCTGAACTCAAGCGCGATTTCGATTCCGTCCTGGCCAATCCGCCTTTCCACGGCGAAGGACAAATCTCGCCGGATGAGGCCCGCGCCGCCGCCTTGATGGATGGCGGCAAGCTGAGCGATTGGTTGAAGCTTGGCCTGCAACGCACCGTATCCGGTGGATTTTTCACCGCCATCCTGCGCGCCGACCGGTTGAATGAGGCGCTGGCCGCGCTGCCGCAGCGGGGACTTTGTGCCTTCCCGCTTTGGCCCCGCGCGGGCGAAAACCCAAAACGGGTGATTGTGCAGGTCCGCAAGGGCTCGGGCGCGCCTTTCGCCCTGTTGCCGGGTCTGATCCTGCACCGCCAGGATGGGTCCTGGACGGCGGAGGCAGACGCCGTGCTGCGGCGCGGCGGCGCGCTTGCCCTGTCTGGGGCCCGTCTGTAGGTTCCGCCCACTTCCCAAAGGCGCAGACTCGGTGGCCAAAGCCCGCACATTTCAGGACCTTATTCTGACCCTGCAGAATTATTGGGCCGCCCAGGGCTGCCTGATCCTGCAGCCTTATGACGACCAGATGGGGGCGGGCACCTTTCATCCCGCCACCACCTTGCGGGCGCTGGGGCCGCGCCCCTGGAACGCCGCTTTCGTCCAGCCCAGCCGCCGTCCGTCCGATGGCCGCTATGGCGAAAACCCCAACCGGCTGCAGCACTATTATCAGTATCAGGTGATCCTCAAGCCCGCGCCGGAGAATGTGCAGGAGCTGTATCTGGGCTCCATCCGCGCCATAGGGCTGGACCCCGAGTTGCACGATATCCGCTTTGTCGAGGACGATTGGGAAAGCCCCACTTTGGGCGCGGCCGGTCTGGGCTGGGAAGTGTGGTGCGACGGGATGGAGATCACCCAGTTCACCTATTTCCAGCAAGTGGGCGGTATCGAATGCGATCCGGTCTGCGCCGAGATCACCTATGGGCTCGAACGTCTGGCCATGTATGTGCAGGATGTCGAATTCGTCTATGACCTGAAATTCAACGAACAGTTCCGCTACGGCGAAGTATTTCATCAGGCTGAGCAGGAATTCTCCGCCTATAATTTCGAGCGCGCCGATACCGACATTCTGTTTCAGCATTTCAAGGATGCCGAGAAACAATGCCGCGAATTGCTGACGGGCCCCGCGAGCGGAAGCGAGCAAAATAAAAAAGCGCTAGCGCTGCCCGCCTATGACCAATGCATCAAGGCCAGCCATGCCTTCAATCTGCTGGATGCGCGCGGGGTGATTTCGGTCACCGAACGCGCCGCTTACATTGGCCGTGTGCGGGCCCTGGCCCAGGCCTGCTGCGAGGCCTGGCTGCAAACGCCGATGGGCGAATACAAGCCGAGGTTTGGCTGATGCCGGTACGCATTTCACCCCCCACCCATTTGTCGCTTGCTTCGCAAACGACAAATGCCCTCCCCCGCAAGGGGGGAGGGAACGGGATTGGTTTCACTTCCCCCTCCCCTTGCGGGAGGGGGCATTCGGGCGAAGCCCGAATGGGGGAGGGGTGAATGCCTGATCTGCTGCTCGAATTATTCTCCGAAGAAATTCCCGCCCGCATGCAGGCCGGCGCGGCACGCGATTTGGAAAGATTGATGGTCGGGGCGCTGACCGATCGCGGGTTTCTGTTCGAAGGCATCAAGGCCTTTGCCGGTCCGCGGCGGCTGACCCTGGCGATTGCGGGCCTGCCCGCCAAGCAGAGTGACGTGCGTGAGGAATTGAAAGGCCCCAAGACGGATGCGCCCCAGGCGGCGCTGGATGGCTTTCTCAAAAAGACCGGCCTGACCAAGGATCAACTGAGGATCGAGAAAACGCCCAAGGGCGAAGTTTATATGGCAGTGATCGAGCGGGCGGGCCGCGACACGCCCCATGTGCTGGCCGAGATCATTCCCGAAGTGATGGCCAAGCTGCCTTGGCCCAAAAGCATGCGCTGGAAGCCGGGCCTGGCGGTGCGCTGGGTGCGCCCGCTGCATTCCATTCTGGCTACCTTCGACGGTGAATTGGTGCCGTTTTCCTTCGCGGGTATTTCCAGTGGGCTGCATACGCGCGGTCACCGCTTCCTGTCGGAAGGCAGGATCGAGGCCAAGCGCTTTGATGACTATGTCCAGAAGCTGAAAGCCGCCCATGTTGTGCTGGAGGCGGAAGAACGCGCCGCCATCATCTTTGAAGGCGTCAAGCAGGCGGCTTTTGTCCATGGGCTGGAAATGATCCCGGACGAGGGGCTGCTGGCGGAAGTGTCGGGCCTGGCGGAATGGCCGGTGGTCACTATCGGCACCATCCAGGATGAGTTCATGGATGTGCCCGCCGAGATTTTGCAGACCTCGATGCGCACGCATCAGAAATATTTTTCTTTGCGTGATCCTAAGACCGGCAAGATGGCCAACCGCTTTGCCCTGGTCGCCAACATGATCGCCAAGGATGGCGGCAAGGAGATCGTCGCAGGCAATGAGCGGGTCTTAAGGGCGCGTCTGTCGGATGCCAAATTCTTCTGGGACGAAGACCGCAAGCACACTCTGGAAAGCCGGGTCGAGAAGCTCAAGGGCATTGTCTTCCACGCCAAGCTGGGTACGCAATTCGAGCGCGTTGAACGTATCGAAAAACTGGCAGGCGAGATCGCGGCCAAGATCGGCGCCGATGTCGAGAAAGCCAAACGCGCCGCGCGCCTGGCCAAGGCCGATCTGACTTCGGGCGTGGTGGGTGAGTTCCCCGAGCTGCAAGGCGTGATGGGCCGGTATTACGCCCTGCACGACAAGGAAGACGCTTCTGTCGCCGATGCGGTGCGCGATCACTACAAGCCGGCTGGGCCCGGCGATGCCGTGCCTAAGGAAAAGGTGTCTGTTGCCGTAGCGCTAGCAGATAAGCTGGATACACTCGTTGGCTTCTTTGGGGCTGGCGAAAAACCAACTGGTTCTGGTGATCCTTTTGCTTTGCGCCGCGCCGCGCTCGGTGTCATCCGTATATTATTAGAAAATAAAATCCCGCTGTCGCTGTTAGATTTTGCAAATCGTGCTGATAGACCATTTCGAGAGTCGCACGCTGGTGCGATCGGCTCGCATGGCGGCAAAGACCTGTTACCTTTTTTTGCTGACCGCCTTAAAGTCGTGCTGAAAGAAAAAGGTATCCGCCACGATCTGATCGATGCCGTGTTCTCCCTCGGCAACGAAGACGATCTGGTGCGGCTGGTGGCCCGGGTCGAGGCGCTGCAGGGTTTCCTAAAAACTGATGACGGGACCAATCTGCTGGCGGGTTACAAGCGCGCCGCCAATATCCTCAAAGCCGAAGAAAAGAAGGATGGTGCAAGCTTCAGCGGCGATGTCACGGAAAAGTCGCTGGCCGAACCGGCTGAAAAGACTTTATTCCATGCCTTGACCAAGGCGCGCGGGCTCATCACCGCTGCCCTGGCCAAGGAAGGTTTTGCCGTGGCCATGCAACAGATGGCGGCTTTGCGGGTTCCCGTCGATTCATTCTTCGAGGGCGTAAAAGTAAACGCCGATGACAAACAGGTGCGCGCGAACCGGTTGAATCTTCTGGCCTCCTTGCGCGCCACGCTGCACCAGGTTGCGGATTTCTCCAGAATAGAGGGATAATCCCGTGGTCATGGTCGGCCACCGAGCCCGCCATCCATTTAGAAATTTGCGCGGTGGCGAAATGGGTGGCCGGGTCGCGCTTCGCTTCGCTCGCTGCCCGGCCATGACGAGGTTCTAATGAAATGGGTCTATGCATTCGGCGACGGCAAGGCCGAAGGCAAAGCCGAGATGCGCAATCTGCTGGGCGGCAAGGGCGCCAATCTGGCCGAGATGAGCAATCTGGGCCTGCCGGTGCCGCCGGGCCTGACCATCACCACCGAGGTTTGCACCTATTACTATAGCCACAAGGAAAACTATCCGCCGGATCTGAAAGATCAGGTGGGAAGCGCCCTGCGCGAGGTCGGCTATCAGGCCAAGGGCAATTTCGGCGATCCCGACAAGCCGCTGCTGCTCAGCGTGCGCTCAGGCGCGCGCGTCTCCATGCCCGGCATGATGGATACGGTTTTGAATCTGGGCCTCAACAGCGCCACCGCTGCCGGCCTTGCCGCGCTGACCGGTGACGAACGCTTTGCCTATGACAGCTATCGCCGCTTCATCCAGATGTATTCCGATGTGGTGCTGGGCGTCGATCACGCCTTGTTCGAGGAAATTCTGGACGATGAAAAGGACCAGAAAGGCGTCGAACTGGACACCGACCTGGACGCCGCCGATCTCAAGCGCATTGCCGCGCTCTACAAGGCACGCGTGGAAAAAGAATTGGGCAAGCCGTTCCCTGAAGACGTGCAGGAACAGTTGTGGGGCGCCATCGGCGCGGTGTTCGGAAGCTGGCGCAGCCCGCGCGCCAATACTTATCGCAAGCTGAACAACATCCCGGAAGATTGGGGCACCGCCGTCACGGTGCAGGCCATGGTGTTCGGCAATCGCGGTGAGAGTTCGGCCACCGGCGTCGCCTTCACCCGCGATCCGGCGACCGGCGAAAAGCTGCTCTATGGCGAATTCCTGATCAATGCCCAAGGCGAGGATGTGGTGGCGGGCATCCGCACGCCCCAACCCATCTCCCGCGTGGTGCGCGAACGTCAAGGCGGCAAGAAAGCCAGCATGGAAGAAGCCATGCCACGCGCGTTCGAGGACTTGCGCGCCATCGGCGCGCGGCTGGAACTGCATTACCGCGACATGCAGGACGTGGAATTCACGGTGCAGGAGGGCAAGCTCTTCATGCTTCAGACCCGCTCCGGCAAGCGCACGGCAGAGGCCGCCCTGAAGGCCGCCGTGGATATGGAGCGCGAAGGGCTGATCGACAAAAAGATCGCCATCACCCGTGTCGAGCCGGAAGCGCTCAATCAGCTCTTGCATCCCACGCTGGATCCCGATGCGCCGCGCGAGCAGATCGCGGTGGGCCTGGGCGCGTCCCCTGGGGCTGCCACCGGCGAGGTGGCGTTCACGGCGGAGGAGGCGGAAAAACTGGCTGCCGATCACCGCGACGTGATCTTGGTGCGGACCGAAACCAGTCCGGAAGATATTCACGGCATGCATGCGGCGCGCGGCATTCTGACGGCGCGAGGCGGCATGACGTCTCACGCGGCGGTGGTGGCGCGCGGCATGGGCCGACCCTGCGTTTCGGGCGCGGGCATGCTGAAAATTGACCCCGTGCGGGGCGAAATGGTGGCGGGCAACGTCACCATTGCGCGCGGCGATATCATCACCATCGACGGCGCCGCCGGCTTGGTCTTCAAGGGCAAGGTGGGCCTGCGTCAGCCGGAACTGACCGGGGATTTCGGCACGCTTATGAGTTGGGCCGATGGCGTGCGCACCTTGAAAGTCCGTACCAATGCCGACACGCCCGCCGATGCCGCCACGGCGCGCAAGTTCGGCGCCGAGGGCATCGGCCTGTGCCGCACCGAGCATATGTTCTTTGAGGCGGACCGCATCATCGCGGTGCGTCAGATGATTCTGGCCGACGCGGAAGGCGAGCGCAAAGCCGCGCTGGCGAAATTGCTGCCCATGCAGCGCAGCGACTTTGAAGGCATTTTCGCGGCGATGGCGGGCTTGCCGGTGACCATCCGCTTGCTCGATCCGCCGCTGCACGAATTTCTTCCGCACAAGGAAGAAGAATTCGAGGAGGTGGCCGCCGCCGCCGGCACCAATACGCGGAAGCTGCGCGCCCGCGCCATCGCCCTGCACGAAGCCAATCCCATGCTGGGCCATCGCGGTTGCCGGCTGGGCATCACCTATCCGGAAATCTATGAGATGCAGGCGCGCGCCATTCTGGAAGCGGCGCTGGCTGTGGAAGAAAAGGGCGGTGCGCCCGTGCAGCTGGAAATCATGATCCCGCTGGTGGCCTTCAAATCCGAGCTGGATGCCCTGGCGGCGCGCATCGCCCAGGTGGCCGCGTCCGTCAAGCAGGAACACGGAAAAGTGCCGGATTATATGATCGGAACGATGATCGAGCTGCCGCGCGCCGCGCTGCGGGCGGGCGAGATTGCTGAGATCGCGCAATTCTTTTCGTTCGGCACCAACGATCTCACCCAGACCACCTTGGGCGTGTCGCGCGACGATGCCGGCATGTTCCTGAGCGATTATCTGAACAAGGGCGTGATCGCGCGCGATCCGTTCGTCTCTTTGGATATCGATGGTGTTGGTGAACTGGTAAAAATTGCGGCGGAACGGGGGCGCAAGACCCGCGAAAATCTCAAGCTGGGCATTTGCGGCGAGCATGGCGGCGATCCCGATTCCATCCGCTTCTGCCACGACTCGGGATTGGATTATGTCTCCTGTTCACCATTCCGCGTGCCGGTGGCCCGGCTTGCGGCGGCGCAAGCGGCGCTGAAAAAAAATCGCGGTGATGTTTAATTTCCAGGCAGTTGCCGCAGGGAATCATTGGTTTTTTCGCGACTCGCTGTGACGTTCCGTCACGTTAGCGAAAAAATTTAATTGACGATTCGTTTTTCCGGGGGGCATAAGCGCCCGTCCCGGTGCTGGGAACTATTCGGAACTTTTGAAGGACAACGCCTAATCGAAACAGCCTGATTGAAATAGCAACTGCGCGTGAACGCCGGAAGGGGGCGGGCTTACGCAGCGCGAAATAGACCAAGCCACATTGAGCAAGCGAAACCTAAAGCCGAAACGAGTTGCAGTCCGATGTCCAAGAAAACCCATGACGCGATTTCGCGTTCCGACCGCGTGCTTGTCGCCGCGATGGCGATCATTCTGGCCACCGCCAGCGCCGCGATCGGCGCGTCCCTGACCTATAGGCCCGCGCCCCAGCCAGCCAAGCCGGTGGTGAAAGTAGCCGAAGCGACCAAGCCCGCGGCCGACACGGTGATGAGCCAGCTTCTGGGTGAGCATAAATGCTTGTCGGAAGTCTTGTATTATGAGGCGCGCGGCGAAGGCACCGGCGGCCAAAAGGCCGTCGCGGAAGTGGTTTTTCACCGCATGAACCGGGGCCGTTTCGGTAATTCCATTTGTGCCGTGGTCTATGAAGGCGCCAACAAGCCCGGCTGCCAATTTTCCTTCACCTGCAATGGCGACATGAAGCGCGCCAAGCACCAAGCGTCTTGGCATGATGCCGAAAAGCTGGCCGCTCAGATTCTCACCGGCCAGGTCCGGCTCAAAAATTCCACCGGCGGCGCGCTGAACTACCACGCCATCTCGGTGGCGCCGGAATGGGCCGAGACGATGGACAAGACCACCCAGATCGGCAACCACATCTTCTATAGTGGTGTGTCGCGTCCCAGGGACGCCCAAGCGCTTTAGAAATCCAGACCGATATCCAAATTCGGCGCGCTATGGGTCAGCGCCCCGGAACTGATGACATCCACGCCGGTTTCGGCGATGGCGCGCACCGTCTCCAGGCCGACATTGCCGGATGCTTCCAGAACGGCCTTGCCCTTCGTCAGCGTTACAGCGCGGCGCAGATCGTCCAAGCTCATATTGTCGAGCAGGATGGCGTCCACGCCTTGGGCCAGCGCTTCTTCCAGTTGCTCCAGGGCGTCCACTTCCACTTCGATCTTGACCATAGGGCCGAGGGCGCCGCGCAGCCGCGCCACAGCCGGCGCGATGCCGCCGGCGGCGCGGATATGATTGTCCTTGATCATGGCGGCGTCATCCAATCCGAAACGGTGATTGAAGCCGCCGCCGCAACGCACGGCATATTTCTGCAAGGTGCGAAGTCCCGGCAGGGTCTTGCGGGTGCAGACGATGCGCGCTTGTGTGCCTTCCACCTTTTTCACCAGGGCCGCGGTAAGGGTCGCAGTCCCTGACAAAGGTCCCAGAAAGTTCAAAGCCACCCGCTCGGCGGTCAGAATGCTGCGCGCCGGGCCGGATACCCGCGCCAGCACCGCCCCGGCATCGGCGTCCGAGCCGTCCGGCAACAAGATCTCGAATGTCACTACAGGGTCCACCAGCCGGAAAGCGGCCTGGGCACAAATCAGTCCCGCGATGCGCCCGCTCCCGCGCGCGATGAATTGCGCGCTGGCTTGGCTGTCGGCGGTGATGGTGATCTGGCTGGTGATGTCGCCGGCGCGGCCCAAATCCTCTTCCAGCGCGGCGCGCACCAAGGCTTCGAATTGCAGCGGATACGGCGGCCGGGTGAAGGCCAAGGCTGGTGTCATTGGCGGGCTTGGCGCGGCAAAATTTCGTCGCCCGCGGCGATTTTGT
>DATEEB010000036.1:0-3479 GCA_035281345.1 Rhizomicrobium sp.
GGCGATGGGCTTTTCCACCAGGACATGGGTGCCGGCATTGAGAAAGCCGCGCACGACCTCGGCATGGGTGATAGCGGGCGAGCAGACGCTGACCAGATCCACTTTGCCCAACAATTCGCGCCAGTCGGCGACCACGGCGCAACCATGATGCGCCTTGGCCTTGGCGCGCATCTCGGCGCTGGGATCGGCGATAGCGAACAAGCGGACATCGGCGCCTTTTCCCGCTTGGCCCAAGGCTTTGTATTTGGTGGCGTGATGATGGCCGAAGACGCCGGCGCCGATCACGGCAGCTTTCAGCGGTCCACTTTCCGGCACACGGCGGCGAAGAAACAAGCTTTGGGAATCCCCGATAGAAACGCGGCGCAATAAAGGACCGCAGCCCCACAACCCGCCAGCAAAGAAATGTTGCGGCTTGTTACCATATAAATCGTTGGTTTGTCTATGTTTTTTCTGGTGCTGAGGCCATCAAAGAGGCCAAAGCCGCCAGGATCAGATAGGCCAGCATCAAGGGCGCCAAACCGATCAGGACCGCGCCGGTCACATCGGTAAAGGCGCTGCAAGGCAGCCAGGGATAGGCCGAACCCACGAACAAAAATTGGAGGGAGACCACCCCCACGATACCGAACAGAAAAGCGCGCAAGGTCGGACCCAGAATCTGCGGCCGGTCACCCGCCTCCAATCGGATCAAGCCTGCTTGCAGCTTCAGGCGCGACGCCGCGCTGGCGAAGTAGATAATGGCCAAAAGCCACGTGAAGGCGGCGGCAAACACCCGCCCCCCATCCATGGTGCAGGCTTGCAGGGCGGAAACCAACGCCCGCTGGCCGGGGACCACAAAATAGATGGCGCGCTCCAGGGCGGTGGCCGCATCGCGTTCGATATTGGCGGGCGCCAGGAAAGCCTGGAACAGAAAACTCAGAAGCACGAAGAGAGCAAAGACGCCTTCGTTGAATCCGGGGATCAGATGGTGAAGGCGGAAGGTTTGCGACCAGGCCCTGCCGCTAAAATGCCCCGCTGAAACGCCGAAGCCCCCAACGAACAAAAGCCCCATCGCGACAAACAAAAGCGCGCAAATGCCGATGCCCGGCAGCGCCTCCCACAGCGGCCGGCCCTGCAGCAAGGCGAAATTCAGGGCATGGGCGCCCGCAAAAAGACAGAAGATGATCCAGCCTTTGGCCAGCAGCCTTGCAATGCCCATTATGCAACCATCCTGTGCGGCGCCTCACCCTTGTCATCCACATTCTGAGCTGGCGAAGGGCGAAGCATGAGGATCGCGCCACTGTCAGGCCGAAGCAGCCAGACCCGATTGCTTCATGCGTTCGTCGCGGATGCCTTGCGCGATCAGGAACGCCAATTCCAGAGCCTGGCTGGCATTGAGGCGCGGATCGCACGCCGTCTGGTAGCGGTCCTGCAGATCGATTTCCTTCAGGTTCTGCGCCCCGCCCAAGCACTCGGTGACATTCTGGCCGGTCATCTCAAAATGCACGCCGCCGGCATGGGTGCCTTCGGCGCGGTGGATGGCGAAGAAGCTGCGCACCTCTTCCAAGATGCGCTCAACCGGCCGTGTTTTGTAGCCCGATTGCAGCTTGATGGTGTTGCCATGCATCGGATCGGACGACCACACGACCTTGGCGCCTTCCCGTTTCACGGCGCGGATCAGAGGCGGCAATTTCTCGGCCACTTTGTCGGCGCCGAACCGTGCGATCAGCGTCAAACGGCCCGGACTATTGCCGGGGTTCAACGCCGCGATCAGGCGCAAAAGATCGTCGGGTTCCAGAGTGGGACCGCATTTGAGGCCGATGGGATTTTTGATGCCGCGCATGAATTCGACATGGGCGCCATCCAACTGACGGGTGCGGTCGCCGATCCACAGCATATGCGCGGATGTGTCGTACCAATCGCCGCTGGTGGAATCCACCCGCGTCATCGCCTGCTCATAGGGCAGTAACAGGGCTTCGTGCGACGTATAAAAGTCGGTGCCGCGCAATTGCGGCACGGAGTCCGAGGTGATGCCGCACGCCGCCATGAAATCCAGGGTTTCGGAGATGCGTTGCGCCAGACCTTTATACTGTTCGGCCGCGGGCGAGTCCGCGATGAAGCCCAGCATCCAGCGATGGACATTGTGCAGGTCGGCATAGCCGCCTTGCGCGAAAGCGCGCAGCAGATTGAGCGTCGCCGCCGACTGGGCGGTTGCCTGCAGCAGGCGCTGCGGATCGGGAATGCGCGCTTGCGGCGTGAATTCGCCGCCATTGATATTGTCGCCGCGATAGGACGGCAGGGTGACCTCGCCGCGCTTTTCGAAATCGTCGGAACGCGGCTTGGCGAACTGGCCGGCGATGCGGCCCACTTTCACCACCGGTACGCCGGCGGCAAAGGTCAGCACCACCGCCATCTGCAGCAGCACGCGGAAGGTGTCGCGGATATTGTCGGGATGAAATTCCGCGAAGCTTTCGGCGCAGTCGCCGCCCTGCAGCAGGAAAGCCTTGCCTTCCGCCACCTGGCCGAGCGCCGTCTGCAGATTGCGGGCCTCGCCCGCGAACACCAGCGGCGGATGGGTCTTCAGTTGCGCCAAGACGCGGTCCAGCGCCGCCTTGTCCGGATAGTCCGGCATCTGACGGGCGGTTTTTTCCTGCCAAGTTTGCGGGGTCCAGCTCTGGGCCACGCCATACTCCTTTGAAATAAGGCGGTGGATATAGGCGATAGGGGCTCAATTTACCAGAAGCCCGTAACCCGCTGAGAAATCGTGGGAAAATGCCGCTATGGCAGTGCCGGCGCCGTACTAGGATAGGGTATGCGGCCCGGCAAGTTGGTCCGGCGTTTTGGAGTAACTCTTGCTTCGCATGGTCACCAACTCCTCGGCGGCGGTGGGGTGAGGAGCGAAACGAAATGGTCCGGGGGAGTGAGGCACGACCGGCTTGCCGGGCAAATCGGTCCAGTGGACCGATTTGAGTGCCGAACGCCCCGAGCATAAGCGAGGGGCTAGAGCGACGCCTCCCTCGCTTCGCTCGAAGAGGGGCAAGCTTTTCTAAGCTCGCCGCGCTCGCCAAGAAAAGCTAAGCCAACGCCGCGAGCCGGGGCGAGCGGCCGGGCAGACCACCGCGACGTTTCACGTATTTCGCGAGTAACTTTTCGCCCGCATGGTGACCAGCTCTTCGGCCGCGGTGGGATGCAGCGCCATGGTGGCGTCGAAATCGGCTTTGGTGGCGCCCATTTTCAGGCAGATCGCCACGATCTGGATGATCTCCGCGGCATGGTCGCCGAAAATATGACAACCGATCACCTTGTCGGTCTTGGCGTCCACGATCAGCTTCATATGGGTGCGAACGGCGCGTCCACCCAGCGTGTGCAGCAGGGGCCGGAAAGTGGATTTGTAGACATCGATTGTCTTGCCCTGCATCAAGGCCTTGGCCTCGCTCAGCCCGACCACGCCCAGTTCCGGGGTGGTGAAAACCGCGCTGGGGACGTGGCTATGATCCGGCTTG
>DATEEB010000037.1:0-5399 GCA_035281345.1 Rhizomicrobium sp.
GACGATATCACCGGCCTCGGCACGCTCCACCGGCACCCGCGCCAAGCCGCGGAAGGCCAGCAATTTGGTGACGCGGGCCTTCTCGATCACCTCGCCGTCGCGGTTCAGAACCTTGATGTTGCGGTTGGTGGTGATGACGCCCGATTCAATGCGGCCCGTCAGAATGCGGCCCAGGAAATTGTCGGCCTCCAGCGTCGTCACCAGCATCTTGAAAGGATTGTCCTCGCCCGCCAGCGCCTGGGGCTTGGGCGGCGGCACGTCTTCGACGATGCGGCGGAACAAGGGCGACAGGTCCTTGCGCTCGTCTTCCAATTCGTTGACCGCCCAGCCGTTGCGACCCGAGGCATAGAGATGGTGAAAGTCGAGCTGGCTGTCATTGGCTTCCAAGGCCAGGAACAGGTCGAAAATCGATTCCAGCGTTTCCTTGGGCTGGGCGTCGGAGCGGTCGATCTTGTTGATCACCACGATGGGCTTGAGGCCCAGCTTCAGCGCCTTGGACAGCACGAACTTGGTCTGGGGCATCACGCTTTCGGCCGCGTCCACCAACAGCACCACGCCATCCACCATCGAGAGGATGCGCTCTACCTCGCCGCCGAAGTCGGCATGGCCAGGCGTGTCCACCGTATTGATCCGGACCCCATTCCATTCCACCGAAGTGCACTTGGCCAGGATGGTGATGCCGCGTTCCCGCTCCTGATCGTTGGAGTCCATGGCCCGCTCGGCCATTTGCTGGTTTTCGCGCACCGACCCCGACTGCTTCAGCAGCTGATCGACCAGCGTGGTTTTGCCATGGTCGACATGGGCGATAATGGCAATGTTGCGGATTTCCATGGGACCAGAATCGAGCAAGAGGGACGGGGAGTTGCGGGGCTTATAGACGCAGGCCCTGCTGCGGAGCAACATCACCGGGGCTCGGTTGTCGCGAAATTGCCCAGATTAACGCCATTTAAGAGCTTTTTCTGGTACTTGTGCGCAGCCAGAAAGCCGGTTTCTGGCACATTTGTGAGAGGGTTTTGGCCTATAACCCACCCATAGAGAGCCGATTTTCCGGGTCTGGCCGTTTTCGGATTGACCGGCAAAGCACCAGCATTCGCGGAACCGGTACTCACTTCCGCTGCAGTGCAGCGGACTTGAACGTATATACTTTGAACCAGTCAGGCTTTTGATAGGCTGGCCCTGTCAGGATCGTGTCGCATGAATGTTCAGATGAACCCGATCAAGACCCCGCCGACGCGGGACCGGGGCGACGCTCCCTCCGGAATCAACCGCACCTATGTGATCGGCGGTGCGGCACTGGCATTGGCGCTGGGCGGATTCTGGTATTTCACCCATAACGCCGCCCCGCCACCCCGCCGCATGACGGCCGCGCCGGTCAAGGTAGCGGTGGTCGAACAACGCAACATGGCCGTGATCGAACGTACCATCGGCACCGTGATGGCCAATTCCACCGTTGCGGTGAACGCCCGCGTCACCGGCCAGCTTACCCGCGCCTTCTTTAAGGAAGGCCAAATGGTCAAGACCGGCGACTTGCTGTTCCAGATCGATCCGCGCCCCTATCAGGCGACTTATGACAATGCCACCGCCGCGATGGCCTCGGCCAAGGCCAAATTCGACCGCTACACCAGACTGAAAAGCCAGAACGCGATCTCGCCCCAGGATGTGGATGACGCCCAGGCCAGTTACCTGGAAAACCGGGCCACCGCGGAAAGCGCGCGCCTCAATCTGGAATTCACCCAGATCCGCTCGCCGGTGAACGGCAAGACCGGCCCGATCCTGATCCAGCCGGGCAACATGGTGGCGTCCTCCTCCAGCGCCAATGCCAGCACGACGCCGCTGGTCACCATCAACGAAATCCAGCCGGTGAAGATCTCTTTTTCGCTGCCGCAGTCGGACCTGCCGCGCATTCAGGAAATGGCGCGCACCAAGGGACTGACCATCACCATGAACATGCGTGACGCGGGCGGCGGCGACAATCTGACCGCCAAGGTGGATTTCATTTCCAATGCCGTCACCGGCAACACCGGCACGATCGAATTGCGCGCCACCTATCCCAATGCCGACATGGCGCTGGTCCCCGGCCAGTTGGTGGATGTGGTGGTGGCCTTGTCGGAAATTCCCAATGCCACGGTGGTTCCGCGTGAAGCGGTGAACACCGGCCCCGACGGACAGTTCGTCTATCTGGTCAAGAACGGCACCGCGCAGCAGGTGCCGGTACGCGTTCTGTTCGACGACACCGTCAATGACGCGGTGCAAGGCGATCTGAAGGCCGGCGACCGGGTGATCACCGATGGTCAGCTGCGCGTGATTCCCGGCGCCAAGGTCAATGTTACCGGCACCAAGAAAGCCGCCAGCAGCAAGGCCCGGATAACCAGCGGCGGCCGCAGGGCGCCGCTGGCCAAAGACCGCGACGGCTGATCCAAAGGGTTCGGTAGACTGAGATGAATCTGTCGAAAACCTTTATCGAACGTCCCGTGATGACCACGCTGGTCATGGCGGCGCTGGTGATTTTCGGCACCTTTGGCTATTCCAGCCTGCCGGTTTCCGACCTGCCCAATATCGACTTTCCCACCATCCAGGTGAATGCGTCGCTGCCGGGCGCCGATCCCGACACCATGGCCTCTTCGGTGGCCTCACCGCTGGAAAATCAGCTCTCTACCATCCAGGGCATCGACCAGATGACCTCGTCGAGCCGGCAAGGCTCCACCAGCATCCAATTGCAGTTCAACCTGTCGCGCGATCTGGATGGCGCCGCCCAAGACGTGCAGGCTGCTATCTCGGCCGCCACCCGCCAATTGCCCAAGGCGATGCCGCAGCCACCCACTTTCCGCAAGGTGAACCCAGCCGACCTGCCCATCTTGTTCCTGGCGATGCGGTCCAAGACGCTCAAGCCTTCGCAGGTCAACGAGTATGCCGAGACGCTGCTGGCCCGTCAGCTTTCCACCATCGAAGGCGTCGCCCAAGTGGGCGTGTTCGGCAATGCCAAATATGCGGTGCGCATCCAAGTGGACCCATCTGCCCTGGCGACCCGTCAGATCGGCATCGACAAGCTGACCGCCGCCGTCGCCGACGCCAATGTCAATATGGCGACCGGTGCGCTCAACGGGCCCACCCGCTCGACCATCATCCATACCGGCGGACAGCTCAACAACGCCGCCGAATTCGAAAACCAGATCGTCGCCTATGAAAAAGGCGCGCCCGTCCGGCTGAGAGACGTCGCCCAGGTCATTGACGGCCAAGAAAACCCCTATGCCCGCAGTTGGTACAAAGGCGACAGCGCCATCATGCTGGCGATCTTCCGCCAGCCCGGCTCCAACACGGTCGAAGTGATCGACAATATCCGCAAAGTCCTGCCGCAATTCCAGGCCAACCTGCCGCCCTCGGTGACCCTGGATGTGGTGTTCGACCGCAGCCAGATCATCCGCGCCTCCATCAACGATGTGCAGCACACGCTGCTGATCGCCGGCGCGCTGGTGGTGGGCGTGATCTTTATCTTCCTGCGCCGTGTCACCGCGACCATCATTCCGTCGCTGGCCTTGCCCATCGCCATCATCGGCACCTTTGCCGGCATGGCGGCCTTCGGTTTCAATCTGGACAATCTTTCGCTGATGGCGCTGACGCTCTCGGTGGGCTTTGTGGTGGACGATGCCATCGTGATGCTGGAAAACATCGTCCGGCATATCGAAAAGGGCATGAAACCCTACGAAGCGGCGCTCAAAGGCTCCAGTGAGATCGGCTTCACCATCCTGTCCATGACCATCAGTCTGGCGGCGGTGTTCATCCCTATCGTCTTCATGGGCGGCATTGTCGGCCGGCTGCTGTACGAGTTCGCTGTCACCATCATCTTGGCGATCCTGTTCTCCGGCATCATTTCCGTCACACTCACGCCCATGCTGTGCGCCCGCATCCTCAAGGACGAGCATGGCCAGCAGCACAATGCCTTCTATCGCTGGAGCGAAAGCGCCTACAACAGCGTACAGGGTTTTTACGACCGCACCTTGCGTTGGAGCCTGGAGCACCGCCCCGTCATCCTGGGGGTGTTCTTTGCTAGCCTGGCCGCCAGCGTGTTGTTGATGCAAGTGATGAAGCAGGACTTCCTGCCCAGCGACGATACCGGACGCCTGCAAGGCGCCGTCCAGGCCGCCAACGGTACCTCCTTCACCCAGATGGCGCGTTACATGCAGGAAGTGATCCGCGTCGTGGAGCAGGATCCCGACGTCAACGGCGTGTTGGCGAACATGGATGGCTCCAACGGTGCTGCCGGCACCAACAATGGCCGCCTGATGATGATTTCGCTCAAGCCCCAGAGCGAGCGCGATTCCACGCCCGAAGAAGTCATCGCCCGCCTGCGCCCCAAGGTATCGCGCATTGCTGGCGTCAGTGTCTTCCTGACCAACCCGCCCGCGATCCGGCTGGGCGCGCGCGGCTCCCGCTCCAACTATCAGTACACGCTGCAGGGCTTGGACCTGGGGCAATTGGAGGAATATTCCGAAAAGCTGATGGCGAATCTGAAGTCCCGGCCCGGCTTTGTCGATGTGACCTCGGACTATGAAGCCGCGATGCCGTCGGTGCAGGTCACAATTGACCGTGACCGGGCGGCGGCCTTCGGCGTCTCGGCGATGCAGATCGAACAGGCTTTGGGCTCGGCCTTTGGCGGCCAACGCATTTCCCAGATCAACACCTCGTCCAACCAATATGAAGTGATCATGGAGTTGATGCCGCGCTTCCAACACGATGCCAGCGCGCTCGACCGGCTTTATGTCACCGGCGCCAACGGCATGCTGGTGCCGCTGACCGCCGTCACCGACACCACCACCAGCACGGTGCCGATCTCGGTCAACCATGCCGGCCAGATTCCCGCCATCACCATTTCCTTCGACCTGGCGCCGGGCCGCGCGCTGTCCGACGCCGTCACCGGCATCCGCGAAGCCGGAGAAGCCATCGACATGCCCGACAGCATCCAGGGCAACTTCCAGGGCACCGCGGCGGCGTTCGAGGATTCCACCAAGAATATGGGCATGCTGCTCGTGATCGCGATGGTGGTGGTCTATATCATCCTGGGCATCCTGTATGAGAGCTTCATCCATCCTTTGACCATTCTGTCGGGCCTCCCCAGCGCGGCGGTGGGCGCGCTGATCACGCTGTACGTCGCGCATCTTCTGTTCATGGCGGGTATCACCCACAGCGACATGTCGCTGACGCTTTATGCTTTTGTCGGCATGATCATGCTGATCGGCATCGTAAAGAAAAATGCCATCATGATGATCGACTTCGCGCTCCACCGGCAGCGGTCCGATGCGAGCTTGTCGCCGGAACAGGCGATCTACGAGGCCGCCATAACCCGTTTCCGTCCCATCATGATGACCACCATGGCGGCCCTGATGGGCACCCTGCCCATCGCG
>DATEEB010000038.1:0-7622 GCA_035281345.1 Rhizomicrobium sp.
GCCGGCCTTCGAGCCGGCCATCCAGAGCCGCAAACACGATATTTGTTACCCTGGATGGGCGGGTCGAGCCCGCCCATGGTGAGTGTAAAGATTCATTTCAATTCAAAAAGGCTCTAAACACCTAGCCCAGCCAGGCATCCAGCTTTTGCAGGATCGCGGCGCTGTCGCCTGCCAGATGCAGGATCTTGATCCGGCTGGTCTCGCCGGAACGGATGGTGATGTCCGCCTTGCGCAGCGACAGAGTCTTGGCCAGAAAGGCGATCAGCGCCTCGTTGGCCGCACCTTCGACCGGTGGCGCCGCCAGCCTCAGCTTGAGCAATGAGCGGCCTTCCGCGTCGGCCATGACGCCATCCACGCCATTGCGCGAAGCCCGTGGCGTCAGGCGCAAGGCCAGCCGCACACCGCCTTCTGCCGCCACGTAAGGCTTTATCGCTGGACTTGGCACGGCAGAAGGAAGCTACTTAAGCCGATTGCTTGAGGCCGGAACGTTTGCCTGAACCAATTTGCGAAATCCGGCCTCCTGTTCAGAAATAAATCCTCGCTTCGGCAAGCGAACAAGCAACGCCTTGAACCTGATCCTGTAAGCCGCGCTGCTTTCTTTAACCCACTTCACCGTCGACCACCTCGCCTCAAAATTAACGGTTTCGCCAATAATTTTGACGCCCTCGCTGTTTATATTGGCGCGGATTTCCTTCGGCATTTTTCCCAGTGCCCAGCGGACAAGAAGGAACACAGGACCAATTCCAAATGCCACTACCAGCCCAAAAATAAGAGGCAGAAGAAAGTCCCAGGACCTCTGAAGCATGGTATTGAACGAGCCACCAACGTCCACAAAGACCAACAAGACAACAATCGCGAGAATAATCCACAAATACCGGAACGCGTGAGACGTGCACCAAAGCTGCACCCTCACCAGGTCGGAAAGCCGGCACGGCGTCCTGTATTCTATCTCTTCTGACGAAATGTCAGTCATGATGCCCCCGAGCTTTTGCCGAGAGCATATAGATCAGCTCGATGATGCAAAAGTGTGTGGGGGTTAGGCGACCGCCAGCTTGGCTAACTGTCCCAGCAGCGCCTTGGCGCCATTGAGCCGATCTTCCGGCGTCGGCCAGTCCCGGCTGACCACGATCTTCTGATCCGGACGAACCTTCATGGTGCCGCTATGCTGATTGATGAACTGGATCAGCTTCAAGGGATTGGCGAAGGAATTGCCCCGAAAGGCAATGGTGCCGCCCTTGGGACCGGCATCGATCTTCTCCACCCCGGCGGCCTTGGCCAACTGCTTGATGGTGACGATCTCGAACAGATGCTTGACTTCGTCGGGCAGCGGCCCGAACCGATCGATCAGCTCGGCGGCAAAACGGTCGATATCCGTGCCTGTCTCGATTCCCGCCAGCCGCCGGTACAGCGACATGCGGACATTGAGATCGGCGACATAATCCTCCGGGATCAGCACCGAGGCGCCCAGATTGATGGTGGGCGACCATTGATCTTCTGTCTCGGCGTCGCCGCCCTCCTTCAGGCCCGACACGGCTTCCTCCAGCATCTCTTGGTACAGCTCGATGCCGACCTCGCGGACATGGCCGGATTGTTCCTCGCCCAAAAGATTGCCGGCGCCGCGAATATCCATGTCATGGCTGGCGACACTGAATCCCGCGCCCAACTGATCCAACGATTGCAGCACTTCCAGCCGCCGTGTCGCCGTTTCGGTCAGCTTCTTGTCCGGCGGCGTGGTCAGATAGGCATAGGCGCGCTGCTTGGAACGGCCGATGCGGCCGCGCAATTGATAAAGCTGCGACAGGCCGAACATGTCGGCGCGCTGGATGATCAGGGTGTTGGCGGTGGGAATATCCAGCCCGGATTCCACAATATTGGTGGAGACCAGCACATCCACCTTGCGCTCGTAAAAGGCCGTCATCACCTCTTCCAGCAGCTTGGGCGACATCTGGCCATGCGCCACCGCCGGTTTGACCTCGGGCACCACCGACTTCAGGAAGGCCTCGGCCTCGCGCAGGTCGGCAATGCGCGGGGCGACGAAAAAGCTCTGGCCGCCGCGGTAATGTTCGCGCAGCAGGGCCTCGCGCACCACCAAAGGATCGAAGGGCGTGACAAAGGTGCGCACCGCCAGCCGGTCGATCGGCGGGGTGGTGATCAGCGAAAGATCGCGCACCCCCGACAGCGCCAATTGCAGAGTGCGCGGGATCGGCGTCGCGGTCAGGGTCAGCACATGGACATCGGCCTTGAGATTCTTCAGCCGTTCCTTGTGCACCACCCCGAAATGCTGCTCCTCGTCCACGATCACCAAACCCAGCCGCTTGAAGGCGATGCTTTCGGCCAGCAGCGCGTGCGTGCCGACCACGATGTCCACCGTGCCTTCGGCCAGCGCCTCCTTGGTTTCCTTGGCGTCCTTGGCATCCACAAAGCGCGACAGTTGCCGCACCTTGAGCGGAAAGCCCGCGAAGCGTTCGGCGAAACCGCGATAGTGCTGGCGCGCCAGCAAGGTGGTGGGCACCACCACCGCCACCTGTTCGCCCGCCATGGCGGCGACAAAGGCGGCGCGCATCGCCACTTCGGTCTTGCCGAAGCCGACATCGCCGCATACCAGCCGATCCATCGGGCGGCCCGCCGCCAGGTCGGCGATGGTGTCGGTGATGGCTTTGTCCTGGTCTTCAGTCTCCTGATAGGGAAAGCGCGCCGCGAATTCATCGTACAAGCCGCTGGGCGGTTCGACCGGGGCTAAGGATTTCAATTGTCGGGCGGCGGCGATCTTGATCAGCTCGGCGGCGATGGCGCGCACCCGCTCCTTCATCTCGGCCTTGCGCTTCTGCCAGCCCGCGCCGCCCAGCCGGTCGAGTTGCGCACCCTCGTCCGAGCCATAGCGGGTCAGCAGTTCGATATTCTCCACCGGCAGGAACAGCTTGCCGCCGTCATATTGCAGCTCCAGGCAATCATGCGGCGCACCCAGCGCGTCAATGGCTTTCAAGCCCAGATAGCGGCCCACGCCATGCTCAATATGGGTGACAAGATCGCCGGGCGTCAGGGACGAAGCTTCGGCGATGAAATTCTGCGCCCGGCGCACGCGGCTTGCGGCGCGCACCATGCGGTCGCCCAGCACATCTTGTTCCGACAGGATGGCAAAATCCGGTCCCTCGATACCGCGTTCGATCCCCAGGCAGGCGATCCCGAAAGCCGACGCGTCGAGCTTCAAGGCTTCCGGCCAGTCCGCGATCCTGCGGATGGGCGTGACGCCATGGTCCGACAGCACCCCACCCATGCGCTCGACCGAGCCGTCGGTCCAGCTGGCGACCAGGACGCGCTTGCCACCGGCCTGCAGCGCCTTCAGGTGATCGGCGGCGGCCTGGAAGACATTGAGATTGCCGCCTTGACTGTTTTTTTGGCGTTCCGGCGCGAAGTCGCGCCCCTGGCGGCCGCCCGCATCCACGCTGTTGGTGGATTCCGGCGCCTGGAAAGGCGAAAGCTCGCGCACGATCTGTTTGGCCAACGCCGCTTTCCAATCGGCATCGGTCAAATACAGGGTTGCGGGCTTTAGCGGCTTGTAGGGCGGGCCCTTGATCGCATTTTTATCCTCCTTGGCATGGCGGAATTGTTCGCGGGTCTCGTAATAGTCCTGAATCAGATCCAGCCGCGCCGCCTTAGCCTCCTCCGCCTGATGGCCCAACATCACCAGGCAACGCGGCAGATAATCGAACAGCGTGTCCAGCCGCTCATAGAACAGCGGCAGCCAATGCTCCATGCCCTGGGTCTTGCGCCCGGCGCTGACGCTTTCGTAAAGCGGGTCATCGCCCGCGGCGCCAAAGGCCGCGACATAGCCGGTGCGGAAGCGGCTGACGGCGCCGGCATTCAGCGGCGCTTCGCTGGCGGGCAACAGCGCGATCTGTGCCACCGCCGACTTATCGGAAAGCTGAGTCTCCGCATCAAAACGCCGGATGGCATCCAGGGTCGAGCCGAAGAAGTCCAAGCGCAGCGGCATTTCCTCGCCCGGCGGCCATAAATCCACGATGCCGCCGCGCAGCGCGAAATCGCCCGGCTCGCGCACCGTGCCGGCGCGGACATAGCCATTGCCGGACAGGAACGCGACCAGCGCCTCGCGGTCCACCTCCGCGCCATTCCTGGCGGCGAAACTCGCACCGGCGATGACGTCTTTGGGCGGCACGCGCTGCAACACGGCATTGATGGTGGTGACGATCACGGCAGGCTTGTCCGCATCGCGCGCCAGCGCCGCCAAGGTCGCCAGACGGCGGCTTTCAATGTCGGGCTTGGGCGAAACCCGGTCATAGGGAAGGCAGTCCCAGGCAGGGAAGGACAGCACCGTCAGCGATGGTGCAAAGAATTGCAGCGCCCGTTCCGCGGCATCGGCCTCTCCATCGTCCAGCGCGACGAACAAGACCGGCCCGCCCCGCCGCCTTGCCGCTTCTGCGGCGATATAAGCGTCATAACCTTGCGGCGCGCCGGAAACGGCCAGGCGCACCTGCTGTTTGGCGATATAATCCAGACGATCCAAGTTTTACGTCTTCCAGCGCGGCGAGGCTTGCGCGCACATCTGCTTCAGTCCGGCGAATACCGGATTGTCATGTTCCTGCGGCACCGGCTCGGCGCCGCGCAGCCAGGCATAGACGTCCTGGTCGGGCGCGGTGAGCAGCGCCTCAAACTGGTCCAGCCCGGCATCGTCCAGCCCTGCCAGATGGCCTTCGGCATAGGCGCCAAAGATCAGGTCAACCTCCTTGAAGCCGCGCCTTTGGGCGCGAAACAAAAGGCGTTTTCGGCGGTTCTCCGAAGAGCCACCCTGTTCGAGGTCCGTCATGGGGCGGGATATAGCCTCACGCCTGTTTGAGAACAACCAGGAACACAAGCTTTCTCCTCCCGCTGCGCGAAGCGCATAGCGGGGGGAGATGTCGCAGCGAGGTGTCGGCGGGAGCCGACCCGAGCTGTGACAGAGGGGGGAACTTAAAATAGCATTGCGAAGCAATGCGGCCCGCGATTCTGTTCCCCCTGTTCGCCGATATCCGCACCCTGTCCGGGGTGGGGCCCAAGCTGGAAAAACTGATCGCCAAGGTCGCCGGCCCCCGGCTGGTGGACTTGATCTTCGACCTGCCGGTTGGGGTGGTGGACCGTTCCTATCGCCCCAAGCTCGCAGCGGCCGAGGCCGGACGCATTGCCACGGTGGAGGTCACGGTGCTGGAGCACCGGCCCAACCGGGTCAAAGCACAGCCTTATAAAGTGATGGTATCGGACGAAACCTCTCTGATGGAGCTGGTGTTCTTCCGGGCGCATGCCGACTACCTGGCCGGACTCTTGCCGGTGGGCACGCGCCGCTTGGTATCGGGACGCATCGAGCGGTTTAAAGACCGGCTGCAAATGGCCCATCCAGACTATGTGGTGGCACCGGAGGAGGGCACGGCCTTTCCCCTGCACGAACCGGTCTATGGCCTGACGGACGGTTTGACCCTGCGCCCGATGGTCAAGGCGGTGCGCGGCGCGCTGGAAAAATGTCCCGTGCTACCGGAATGGCAGGACCCGGCTTTTGTGAAACAGCGCAAGTGGGACGATTTCGGCGCGGCGCTGGAAACGGCGCATGCCCCCGCCCATGACAGCGATCTGGCGCCAACCACGCCGGCGCGCCAGCGCTTGGCCTATGACGAACTTCTCGCCAATCAGCTCGCACTGCTCTTGATCCGCGCCCATCTGCGCGGCGGCCCCAATGGAAAAAAAGGCCGCATGGTGCACGGTACCGGCGCATTGAAAGCCAAAGCCATCGCAGCCCTGCCCTTTGCCCTGACCGGTCCGCAATTGGCGGTGTTGGCCGAAATCGAAGCAGATATGGCATCGGAAAAACGCATGCTGCGGCTGCTGCAAGGCGATGTGGGATCGGGCAAGACCATTGTGGCTTTGCTGGCGATGCTGGATGCGGTGGAAGCCGGATTGCAGGCCGCCCTGATGGCGCCCACCGAATTGCTGGTGCGTCAGCATCTGGCGTCACTCGAGCCCTATGCCCAGGCGGCCGGTGTGCGGCTTGCCTGCCTGACGGGACGCGAAAAGGGGCCGGGGCGCGAAGCCACCCTGGCGAAATTGGCGGCGGGCGAGATCGACATATTGATCGGCACCCATGCGTTGTTTTCGGAAGATGTCGCCTTCAAGGATCTGGGCCTGGCGGTGGTGGATGAGCAACACCGCTTTGGCGTGCATCAGCGCATGCAACTTCAATCCAAAGGCAAGCCCGCCGACGTGCTGGTGATGACCGCCACGCCCATTCCGCGCACCCTGGCGCTCACCGCTTATGGCGATATGGATGTCTCCAAGATCACCGGCCGTCCGCCGGGGCGAAAGCCCGTGGAAACGCGGGTGATGAGTGCCGACCGGCTGGACGAATTGATCAACCATCTGCGCACGGCGCTGGACCGGGGCGCCCGCGCTTATTGGGTTTGTCCGCTGGTGGAGGAATCCGAGAAAATCGATCTGGCCGCCGCTGCTGACCGCGCCGTGATGCTGCGCCAGGCCCTGGGCCTGAATATCGGGCTGATTCACGGCAAGATGAAAGCGGCCGAGCGCGACGCCGCGATGCTGGTCTTCAAGACCGGCGAAACCCAATTGCTGGTCGCCACCACCATCATCGAAGTTGGGGTCGACGTGCCGGAAGCCACCATCATGGTGGTGGAACACGCCGAACGCTTCGGCCTGGCGCAATTGCACCAATTGCGCGGCCGGGTGGGCCGCGGCGCCGGGAAATCCTCCTGTATCTTGCTATGGCATGAGCCTTTGGGCGAAACCGCCAAGGCGCGGTTGAAGATCATGCGCGACACAGATGACGGCTTTGTCATCGCGGAAGAAGATTTGCGCCTGCGCGGCCCCGGCGAGGTGTTGGGAAAACGCCAAAGCGGGCTGGAGGAATTTCGCATGGCCGATCCTTGCGCGCACGCGGACTTGCTGGCCGTCGCGCATGACGATGCGCGGCTGATCCTTACCCGCGATCCCGATCTCAAGTCACCGCGCGGCGACGCCTTGCGGGTGCTGCTCTATCTGTTTGGGCGCGATGAAGCGGTTCGCTATTTGCGCACCGGATAACAGGTATTAGACAGCCTTGCCGCTCCAGCGGTAGGCCGCCATCCCGATCCATTCATGCACCACGTAATCGAGCAGCGAAAGATTGCCGGTAATCTCCCAGATGTCGCTGCCGCTGCGGGGACCGGTAATGAAATCGCTGGGCCAAGGGGTCATCTGCCACTGCAGCTTGCGCGCGATGGCCATCGCGCGCGGCATGTGCATGGCCGATGTGGCGAGCAGCCAGACTTCGCCCGGCTTGGGCTTCACCAGCGCTTTGGAGAACAGGATATTCTCGTATGTGTTGCGCGAGCGCGCTTCCAAGATCACGCGCGAGGACTCCATACCCAGCTCGGCAAAGACATGGCGGGCGGTTTGTGCTTCCGAGAGCGGCGCGCCGCCCAGCGCGCCCGACCCGCCGCTGAACACCAGACGCGCCCGAGGATAGCGCCGCGCCGCCGCCACGCCTTGTTCCAGCCGGTAGGCACCGCCATTGGTCTGCGGCGCGCCGCGATCACGCAGCAGCGCACTATCAAAACCCGAACCCAGAACCAGAATACCGTCCA
>DATEEB010000039.1:0-2353 GCA_035281345.1 Rhizomicrobium sp.
CCCACCCAAATGCGCGATGGCGGTTATCGCCGCCTTTGTCCCGCCTGCGGCGCGGAGCATTTTCCCCGCACCGACCCGGTGGTGATCATGCTGCCAATCTTGGGCGATCAATGTCTGGTGGGGCGCAACAAACGTTTTCCGTCGCAGCTTTTTTCCGCTTTCGCCGGCTTTGTCGAACCGGGCGAAAACCTGGAGGAAGCGGTGCGGCGCGAATTGCGCGAGGAAGCCGGACTGGAGGTTGGCGGCGTCCGTTATCACGCCAGCCAGCCTTGGCCCTTTCCCTCGTCCCTGATGCTGGGTTGTTATGCGGATGCCCTTGGCGGCGATTTTCAGATCGACGGCCATGAGATCGAAGCGGCGCGCTGGCTGAGCAAGGACGAGGCGCGGGCGCGGCTGGCCAGCACAATCCAAGACGAGATGAAACTGCCCGTCACCATCGCGATCGCGCATCACCTGATCAAAGATTGGACCCGTTCCTAACAGTTAATGTCGCGCAGGATTTTGGCCGATGAGCAGGAGCGCGCGCGGAGCGTGCTTAACGCACGTGAGCACGCGCGACGCACTCAGCGGGCAAAAGCCCAGCGACGACTTAAGGCATATCTTCTCTGTATGGATGCGCCGGATACACGCCCATTATGGAATGGCGCGCGGCATGAAAGGCCAATTCCGCCAACGCATGCGCGACATTGGGCTGTTCGGGATGGCCCTGGATGTCGGCATAGAACTGCGTGGCGTTGAAGGAGCCGCCCAGTTGATAGCTTTCCAGCTTGGTCATGTTGACGCCATTGGTGGCAAAAGCGCCCAGCGCCTTGTAGAGCGCGGCGGGCACGTTCTTCACTTGGAAGACCAGGCTGGTCACCACCTTGCCCCGGTTGGGGGCACGTTCATCGTCACGGGACATGATCAAAAAACGCGTGGCGTTGTGATGCTCGTCCTCGATATCGGCTTTGAGGATCGCAAGGCCGTAAAATTCCGCCGCCAGGCTGGAGGCGATCGCCGCCACGCTTTTGTCGCCCAATTCGGCGACATGCTTGGCCGAGCCCGCGGTGTCGTACCAATTGTGCACCGCCAACTTTCTTTCGCGCAGGATAGTGCGGCACTGGGCCAGTGCCGGAGCCTGACTATAGACGCTCTTAATGTCTTCCAGCCTCGCGCCCTTCAGTCCCAGCAACTGATGGCGGATGGGCAGGAAATGCTCGCCCACAATGTGAAGCCCGGAGTCCGGCAACAGATGATGAATGTCGGCGATGCGGCCGATCAGCGAATTTTCCACCGGAATGATCACCAGATCGGTGTCGCCGGATTTCGCCGCTTCGATGGCATCCTCGAAGGTCGGTTTGGGGATGGCGTTGGCATGCGGGATCGCCTGGCGCGCCGCCAGATTGGCATAGGCGCCCGGCTCGCCCTGGAAAGCGACGCGTTTGGCCCCCTCGATGGATTTCATAGCGATGGCTTGGCTCACGACAGCAGCTTTCGGGCTTTTTCCAAATCGGCGGGAGTATCAACAGACAGAGGGGCCTCGTCCACACGCGCCACCGCAATGCGCATCCCCGCTTCCAGCGCCCGAAGCTGTTCGAGATTTTCGCGCATCTCCAAGGGCGAGGGCGGCAGCGCGACAAATCTTTCCAATGCCGCGCGCCGATAGGCATAAAGGCCGACATGGTGATAAAGCGTGCCCTCTCCGCCAGGCGCGGTGGTACGCGTGAAATACAGCGCCCGGCCCAGGCGCTCATCCGCGTCCCAGGCCACCACCGCCTTCACCACCGCGGGATTCATCCTGTCGGGCTCATTGTCGATGGGCGCCGCCAAGGTGGCGATATCGGCGCCGGACCTGGCCAACGCGGCGACCACCGCTTTCAATTGCTCGGGGTCCAAGGCAGGCAGATCGCCCTGTAGGTTCACCACCACATCATGCGCGCCCTTCGGGTCGGCCGCCGCCAAGGCAGCCCAGATACGATCCGAACCCGAAGGCAGGCTGGGGTCGGTCAACACCGCGCGCCCCCCCGCCTTTTCGACCGCCGCGACGATCTCGCTTTCCCCTGCCGCCACCACCACCGGCCCAAGCCCGGCTGCCACCGCGCGGGCCCAGACCCGGACGATCATCGGCACCCCGCCAATACCGGCTAGCGGCTTGCCCGGAAGCCGGGCCGAGGCCATGCGCGCAGGGATCAGCAAAATGGGGTTCATCGGGGTTTCAACAGGGTTCCAGACAAGCGCCTCTTTAGGCCCACAATTGCGCTAAGGCCAGACAAAGTCTCGAATTTATGCGACGCTTCGCCGCAATGACGCGGGGGCGGCGGCGGGTAATGTCGCCGCGTATTTTGCCCGGGTCTGACCCGGCTTTGGGGAGAGC
>DATEEB010000040.1:0-9170 GCA_035281345.1 Rhizomicrobium sp.
GTCGGCGGGCGATTTTCGTCGTGAAAGCGCAAGCATGGCGCGGCAACGGGGTAGCCCGCCGCTTCAAATTTTTCCCGCAAGCCATCCAGCGACCATGGTCCGCAGAAGGCGCCATGGATCATCACGACCGGAATGTTCTTCATGCCAGATGCCGGAAAGCGGCGATCACGGCTTTGTAGCTGTCGCGCTTGAACGGCACGATCAGGCCGGGGAGCGCGTCCAACCCCACCCATTGGAAGGCGGAGAATTCCGGTGCATGCGCGGTCAGATTAATGTCGTCATCCTGACCGGTGAAGCGCAAGGCAAACCATTTTTGCCGCTGGCCTTTGTATTTGCCGTGAAAGGCAACACCCACCAGATGCGGCGGCAAATCATAGGTCACCCAATCTTCCATTTCGGCGAGTATCTCGGCTTTGTCGGTGCCGACTTCTTCCTGAAGTTCGCGCAAGGCCGCCTGTTTGGGGGTTTCGCCCTTATCGATGCCGCCTTGCGGCATCTGCCAGCCTTCCACCGTCTGGTCGATGCGTTTGCCGACAAAGATTTTGCCGTCCCGGTTGAACAGCATGATGCCGACGCAAGGGCGGTAGGGTAGATCGGAAGACATGAGAAAGACGCTTAGAATCAGAGTTTCGTTGGTTGCGAGACTATCGCCGAAACCGGCACCAACACAAAGCCTCGCGATTCCAAGCCGCGCGCCCAGGCGGTGATGCGCGCGATGCTGACGGGATACAGAAAGGCCGAGCCCACCGCACTGCCATTGGCGCGGGCCTGGGTTTCCAATTCCGAAAGGCGCCGGTCGATTTCCGACGGGCTTTGCACGGCATCCAAAGCCGGACCGCTTTGCAGCGCGGGAATGCCGACTTGGCCCGCCACCATGGGGACCACCGACTGACTGGCGGCGCCATTGTCGAAGAAATAAAGACCCCGGCGATTGAGATAGGTCAAAGCCGGCGACAGCGCCTGGCTGTCGGACAGAAAACGCTGCCCCAAGAGGTTGGAAACGCCCGCATAACCGGTGAAGCGCGAAAGCGCCCAGCCCATGCGTTGAATATTGGCTTCTTCTTCCTGGCCGACGCGTAGCGTGTGCGGCCCCAGATCGCTCTCCGGAAAATCGTAAGGCTCCATGGGAATTTGCAGAAGCACTTCATGGCCGCGGCCGCGCGCTTGCGCCACCCACTCCGCGACATCGCTGGCATAGGGCACAAAACCCAACGTCACGCTGGCGGGCAAGCTGTCTATCGCGGCCTTGGTTGCGGTTGCGGATTGTCCTAGGCCATGGATCACGATGGCGATCTTGAATTTTGCACTTGCCGTGGCGGGCGCCGCATAGACCGCCATGGGTTTGCGCCCGTCATCGGCGATGCGCGGCAAGGGTCCCTGCCTGCTGTTTTCGATCAAGGCGGGATCGGCCAAAAGAACCTTGCCCGCGAAAAGAGGATGGGTCACGGGGCCGGCTTCCACCTGTATGTCTGAGTCGGCCTTTAAGGCGGACGCGTGCTCGGTAGGCGCGCCTGCATGTTCCGCCAATTCCAGCGTGACCGAGGCCGGGCCGCCGGGATGCCCCAAAAGCGTGATGCCCAGCACAGCCGCCGCCAGGAGACAGGCGGCAGCGGAAGAACCAAAAGCCAGCGCGCGCCCACCTTTGGACGCGAAAAAGCCTTCTGCGGGATCGGCAGCAGCAGCCATCCCTCTATTAAGGATTGAGATGGTTACGCTCAGGTTAATGACCCCCTCCGGTCTTCGCTGCCTGTCGGGCGTCCTATCGGACGCCCTCCGTCAGCTACGACCACCTCCCCCGCCTGCGCGCTAACGCGCGCGCAGGGGAGGCGGGTCAGTGTGTGGTCATGGGGGCTACTGCGCTGTGGCGGTCTTTTCCGGCGCGGCGGCCGTGGCGGAAGCGACCGTCATCTTGCCCTGCAGAAGATCCAGCGCATAAGACAGCTGGAAGTCGTCATACTTCTTGCCCGGGGCCGGCTTTATCACCGGGGCATTGATCCTTTTGGCGGGAACCGGCTCGCCGCTCAAATGGCCGCGCAGATCGGCTTCGGAAGGGCGCGCCAGCTTGGACATATTGGCCTCGTCACCTTGCGCCACATGAATATCGGGAATGATGCCTTGCGCCTGGATGGAATGGCCGGACGGCGTGTAATAGCGCGCCGTGGTCAAACGCAGCGCGCCGCGGGTTTCCCCCAGAGGAATGATGGTCTGCACCGAGCCTTTGCCGAAGCTGGTCAAACCGATGACGGTGGCGCGCTTGTGATCCTGCAGCGCGCCGGAAACGATTTCTGAGGCGCTGGCCGTGCCGCCATTGATCAGGATCACAATGGGCTTGCCATCGGTGATGTCACCGGCCTTGGCGTCATAGCGCTGGGTATCTTCGGAATGACGGCCGCGGGTGGAGACGATCTCGCCGGAGTTGAGGAAGTCATCCGACACTTGAATCGCTTGGTCCAGCAAACCGCCCGGATTGTTGCGCAGGTCCAGCACATAGCCCTTGATGCCGGGACCGATCTGCCGCTTGAGATCGCGCACCGCGCGCTCCAGCCCATCGGCGGTCTGTTCGTTGAAGCCCGGCATGCGAATGTAACCGATATCGCCCTCACGGCGGTAGGTGGCGGCATCCACCCGCACAATGGCGCGGATCAGCGTCACATCGAACGGCTTCTTTTCGCCTTCGCGCAGAATGGTCAGCGTGATCTTGCTGCCGGCCGCGCCGCGCATCTTGTCGATGGCTTCGTTCAATTGCAGGCCGGCGATGGAGGTGCCGTCGATGCCGGCGATACGATCGCCGGTCTTGATGCCGGCGCGGCTGGCGGGCGTGCCGTCAATCGGCGAAATGACCTTGATCAACCCATCTTCCTGTGTGACTTCGATACCAACGCCGCCGAACTGCCCCTTGGTGGTGATCTGCATGTCACCATACATCTTGGTGTCCATATAGCTGGAGTGCGGATCCAGATTGGACACCATGCCCTGGATGGCGGCGTCGATCAGCTCACCGTCCTTGACGGGACGCACATAATTGGCGCGCACGCGCTCGAAGGCGTCGCTGAACAGATCCAACTGGCCATAGGCGCTGGTGTCGTTGGCGCCCTGGGCTTGGGGCAATGCAAAGGTCGCGGCGGCAAATCCGCCTACCAAACCCAAGCCAACCAATGCGAGCTTCTTCATGTACCGTTTGCCTTTCCAGAGCCAGGACGCTGATTCAATTTCAACCATGGCAGGGGAGATTGACCATGACCGCCATGGCGTATTTCGAAATAAAGCCTGCCGTCAGCCGGGTCGGGCGACATAGTGCCAACCGGCTCGCCCGCCAACAACTGATCGTTTGGCTTCACGGTCACGCGTCCCAGTCCCGCCAAAACCGCATCGTAGCCAGTGGTGATCTCCAGGATCAAGACTTGTCCGTTCTTATGGTAAGGACCGGCATAGAGAACCTTGCCGTCGGCCGGCGCGATCACTTGGGCGCCGGGCTGGGTTTTGTAAGAAATGCTGGAATTCCCGCCTTCTAACATCCCCACCACCGGTTCCAGCAGGGCGTTGCGCCCCAGGCCGCCAAAGGAGCCTATTTTTGCGGCGGTCACCGTAACCACGCCCTGCGTAGTGGTTCCATCCAAACGCTGGTCGTTTTTCTGGCGCAAGGCCCTGACCCGGGAGAGCAGCGCCTCGAAATCGGCCGTCTGACGCGCGATCCGTTCCAACTGAACCTTAAGAGTTCCGTAAGCGGCGGCGGCAAAGGAAGCTTCTTTCTCCTTCTGGGCCAAAAGTTCGTCCAATTCCGCGCGGGCGATGGTGAGTTGGGCCGCGGTATCGGCGGCTTGTGCGTGTTGCTGCTCCAGCGCCACACGGGTGCGCTTAAGAGCCTCGATGCGCCGCGCCAGCTTTGCGGCTTGCACATAGACCGGCGGCAAGGACGCGCCGACCAGCATGGCGCTGCGCGCCGCGCCCAAAGCATCGTCGGGCCGCATCGCCAAAGCGGGCGGCATATCGTGCTGCAGCCTCTCAAGAATAGCCAACAATTTTGTGACAGCGACGCGGTCGTTGGCGAAGCCGGCACTGAGGGTTGCATTTTCCGCCGTCAACCGCGCGATCTGGATTTCGGCGTCCGCTTTTTGCTGCTCCAGGGCCCCGATACGCGCGGCCGTCGCCACCAGTTTGCGCCTGAGAAGAGCGGCCTCTGTCGCCAGCGTATCGCTCTTCTCCTTGGCGGAGGCCAGTTGCGGCTTGCCCTGTTTCAATTCCGAGGACAGGCTTTTGAGCTGATCGGCGCTGGAGGGCAACCGCGCCAGCGCCTTTCCTGGCAAGGCATGGCTTAAATCCATTGCCGGCTCGGGCGCCTGGATTCCAGCGGGCAAGGGACGCGGCCTGGGCAAGACCGGGATACTGACTTTTTTATAGACGGTCCTTGCCGCCGGTTCCGGAACATCCTTGGCAAAGGCCGGCGGCGCCGCCAATAGGCAAAGCACAAAGGCGGCCCAGCGCCTCACGCGTTTCTTACCAGCAAAGAGTGTCCGCGCATCAGCGCGGGCTGCTTCAGCCCCATCAGATCCAGGATCGTCGGCGCGACATCGGCAAGACGGCCATTCTTGAGCTGCGCGCCCGCGGGCGCGCCGAACGCAATCACCGGCACATCCAATGTGGTGTGCGCTGTGTAAGGCTCGCCCGATTGAGGGTCCCGCATCATTTCGATATTGCCATGGTCGGCGGTCAAGAGCATCAGCCCGCCTGCTTTTTCCAGCGCGGCGCGCAGGCGGCCCAGACATTCGTCGATCGTGTCCACCGCTTTGATAGCCGCTTGCATCACCCCAGTATGGCCCACCATATCGGGATTGGCATAGTTGCAGACGATAAGATCGTATTTGCCGGATAAAATCGCCTCTTCCAGCTTTTCGGTGACTTGATAGGCGCTCATCTCCGGCTTGTGGTCATAGGTGGCAACCTTGGGGCTGGGCACCAGGATGCGATCCTCGCCCGTGAACGGATCTTCGCGCCCCCCATTCAGAAAGAATGTGACATGCGCGTATTTTTCCGTCTCGGCGATGCGCAACTGCTTCATGCCAAGCTGGGCAATCACCTCGCCCAAGGTTTCGCGCACATCTTCCGGAGGAAAGACGGACGCCATCAAGGGCTTGAGGGCTTCGGAATATTCGGTCAGGCCGGCGGCGGCGCTGAAGCTTGCCGTGCGCTTGCGGGGGAAATCGTCAAAGCCTTTGTCCAGCAAGGCGGCGGAAATTTCCCGCGCCCGGTCGGCGCGGAAATTGGCGAACAACAACGCATCGCCATCTTCCACGCCGGCATAATCGCCCAGAATGCAGGGGAGCAGGAACTCGTCGGTGACTTCCTCGCCATAAGACGTATCGAGGGCGGAAGGCGCGCCGTCGAACCGGCGGCCCGAAGCATCGACGATGGCATCATAGGCCTTTTCCACCCGATCCCAGCGCTTGTCGCGGTCCATGGCATAGTAGCGGCCGCAAAGCGTGGCCAGACGCACGCCCGCCAGCCCGTGAATATCGCGCAGAAACTTCTCGACAAATCCCTTGGCGCTTTTGGGCGGGGTATCGCGGCCATCCAAAAAAGCATGCACAAACACCGGCACCCCGGCTTGGCTGATGATTTTCACCAGCACGGCCATGTGATCCTGATGGGAATGCACCCCGCCCGGCGACAGCAAACCCATCAGATGGACCGCACGCCCACGGGCTTTGGCCTTTTCGATCAGGTCCAGCAATACGGGCCGGCGCGCCAGCGAGCCATCCTCGATGGCGACATCGATACGCGGCAGATCCTGGGCGACGATGCGGCCGGCCCCGATATTCATATGCCCGACTTCGGAATTGCCCATCTGACCCTTGGGCAGGCCCACGGCATTACCGGAGGTCGCCAACAGCGCATGCGGGCACTCCGCCAACAGCCGGGCATAGTTGGGGGTACGTGCCGCGGCGATGGCATTGTCTGGGTCATCGCCCGGCCGCCAACCCCAGCCGTCCAGGATACAGAGCAAAGCGGGGCGCGGCGCGGACATGGAACATCCTGAAACAAAACGGTTTAAGCGGTTTTGAAAATAGAAGGCCGTTTTAAAAATAGAAAGACTGGGCGGCGGCGCCCATGCCCGACGGACCAGACAGGCCTTTTTTCCAAGGCAACAAAAGACAGACGCGGCAGCCTGGTCCCGGCAGGATTTGCCGGGCGCGGCTTTCGAGTTTCCGAACACTGTTCAAGCATTTGAAACTACAGGGGTAATTTCCAGACCCGCCCGGCATGAAACTGGCAAAGACGCAAGCGAACATAAAGGCAGAAGCCGTTCATGCGCCGCGCACCTTACTATCTCCGTCTTGCCGCCCTGGTGGTGGGAGCTGCCCTGGCAGCCTCGCCCGTCTTTGCGTTTTCCCGGGTCAAGGACCTGGTCGAGGTGCAGGGCATCCGCGACAATATGCTGGTCGGCTATGGCCTGGTGGTCGGCCTGAACGGCACCGGCGACAGCCTCAAGAACGCGCCTTTCACCCAGCAGAGCATCCAGACCATGCTGGAGCGGCTGGGCACCAACACCCGCGGCCAGGTGATGCAGACCAAGAACGTCGCCGCCGTGATGGTGACGGCCAGCCTGCCCGCCTTTGCCGCCCCCGGATCGCGCATCGACGTCTCGGTGTCGGCGATGGGCGATGCCAAGAATCTCCAAGGCGGCACCTTGCTGGTGACCACGCTTTTTGGCGCCGACGGACAAATTTATGCGCTGGCCCAAGGTCCGGTCGCGGTTGGCGGCTTTGCCGCGCAGGGCGAATCCGCCAGCGTGACACGCGGCGTCCCCACCGCGGGCCGCATCGCCAATGGCGCGATCGTGGAAAAGGACACCGGCTTTAAGCTCGCCGGCCTGAGCAACCTGAAATTGTCGCTGCACAATCCCGACCTCACCACCGCCACCCGTATCGCCAAGGCGGTCAACGCCTATCTGGGCGGCGGCACGGCGCGCGCCACCGACCCTTCCAATGTCGAGCTGCAAGTGCCCGCCAATTATCCCGGCGGCGTGATGGCGCTTTTGACCGATATCGAACAAGTGAAGGTGGAGCCCGACCAAGGCGCCAAGGTCGTCATCGACGAAACCAGCGGCGTCATCGTGATGGGCGCGGATGTTCGCATCTCCACCGTTGCCATCGCCCAAGGCAACCTGACCATCAAGGTCACGGAGACGCCCCAGGTCAGCCAGCCGGCGCCCTTCTCGCAGACCGGCGAGACGGTGGCGGTGCCGCGCACCAACATCCAGATCGACGACAGCGAGGGCAACAAGATTGCCGTGATGCAGGAAGGCGTGTCCCTGCAGCATCTGGTGGACGGACTGAACGCGCTGGGCGTGGGTCCGCGCGACATCATCTCCATCCTGCAAGCGATCAAGGCAGCCGGCGCGCTGCAAGCCGACATCCAGGTGATCGGCTGATGGATACCGCGATCCAAAGTACCATGATGCTGGCGCAACAGACGCCTCTGGCGCCCGCGCCTCAGGCGACGCTGGACGCCGCCAAGGCCGAGTACGCCGCCAAGGAATATGAGAGCGTGTTCGTTTCCCAGTTCCTGAGCACCATGTTCTCCGGCATCAAAAGCGACGGCTTGACCGGCGGCGGCCAGGGCGAGGAGATGTTCCGCTCCTTGATGATCAACGAGTATGGCAAGGGCCTGGTAGCGCGCGGCGGCTTCGGCCTGGCGGCGCATATGAAAGCCGAATTGCTCAAACACCAGGAAGCCCCCCAAAAATGAGCGGCGGGACACTGCAAGACACGCCGCGCATCGAACGGCTGATCACCATGGCCGAGCGGCTGATTGTGGCCCTGGAAGGCGACATCGCCGACCTGAAGAATGGCCGCACCATGATGCTGCGCACCAACGATCCCGAAATTCAAAAGCTGACCGTGCTCTATGGCCGTGAAGCGCAAGGCTTCGATCCGCGCATCGCCCAATCCGCGCCGCCATCCTTGCGCCAGCGCTTTATCGCCATCACCGCCAAATTCCGCGATGTGCTGCAAATGCATGCCCGCATGCTGCTGAAGGTCAAGAATGCCAGCGAAGGCATTGTCCGCGCCATCGCCGCCGAAGTGGAACGGGTCAACGCCCCCATGCGCACCTATGGTCCACGGCCCGGCGCCGCGCCGCAATCCTCCGGCGCCATGCTGTTCAACAAGGTCGTTTAATCAAGCCTTTTTGGCTTCGCCATTTCGTGGCTTGTTGCCCCGCGATACCAGCCATATCATCCGAACAGGCGCGATGAATTTTGCGGCGCGGGCAGGAGCGTCGCGCGGGTCCATAGCGACAGCGTATGGACGGCTTAACGCACGTGAGCACGCGCGACGGCCGTTAGCGGCAGCGTAATGCGGCGCGACGCAAAAGGCGAGCGCCCGTGATTAGCCAAGAAGAGATAGGGCCAGATTATACTTGCCCACCAACGCCGTCTGATAGGCGCTGGCCGAACCGCTATTGTTGCCGGGCGCAGCCGGGAGCGTGGGCGGCGCATTGGTGGTCTGGTAGGTGCTTTGAATGCTGGACAAGACCGTCAGCAGAGTCGAGCGCGCCATATTGGCGCCGGTGCGGGTCGAAATGTCCAAAGGACCGGTGACGCTGCTGCCGGTCAGGCCCAGGCCAAAAGTGGGCGTCACGCCCGGCTGGGTGGCGGCGGCGGTGCCGGTGACGCCTTTGGCAGGCGCCGTCAGCACGCCTGCGGCGATCCCCAATCGCGCCAAGGCGTCGAAATCCTTCGGGCCCGCCACCAGATTGATGGTCTTGCCGGCATTGACCTGAATCTTCAAATTGGCGCCGCCGCCGGTGTAGTTGACCTTGGCTTTGCCGATGCCGCCCAGCTGGGCGTTGATCTTGGTGACCAGCGAATCGAATGTTTCGCCCTGGTCGATGGTGATGGTGGCGGTGCGTTTTGCGGTTCCTTGAATTTCGATCTTAAAGGACGTGCCTGCCCTGAGCGTGGTCTGGTTGGTCAACTCCACCGACTTGTCGAGCGAAATGGCGCCCCGCGGCAGGCCCAGAGCGTCCAACACGCTGGAGCCCTGCGGATCGATGGCCAGGCCCGTGCCGGTCGAAACGCCGCTGGCGCCGCCATATTGCTTGGTCCATTGGATCGCACCGCTGCCATTCAGGGCGACGGCAAACGCGTTGTTGACATTCTGCACACTGCG